>JBKJLJ010000081.1:0-4477 GCA_046597015.1 Bryobacteraceae bacterium | reverse complement strand
TTTGACGATTGCGGAAAAGGTGCTGGGCCAGATGGCGGCGCGGCCAGGCGGGCGGCGGACGGAGATGGAGAAACGGCTGTTCAGCCAGGCCGCGCCGGGGAAGAATCCGCGGCAGGCGGCGCGGGACGTGGCCCGGTTGCTGGCGCGGAAGGCGTATCGCCGGCCCCCGACGGGGGAAGAGTTGGATGTGCTGGTGGCAGCGTTCGACCTGGGGCAGCGGAGCAAGTTGGGGTATGCGCAGTCGCTGCAGTTGATGCTGAAGGCGGTGTTGGTTTCGCCGCAATTCCTTTTTATTACGCCGGCGGGAGGCGGCGCGGCGAGCAACGGGATTGTGGCGCTGGACGATTACCAACTTGCCTCGCGGTTGTCCTATCTTCTGTGGGCGACGATGCCGGACGAGGAGTTGATGACGCTGGCGGACAGCGGGAGGCTGCATGAGCCGACGGTGCTGAAGGCGCAGGCGAAACGCTTGCTGGATGATCGTCGTTCGCGGGCGTTGTTTGATGGGTTTGGGGCGCAGTGGCTGAGCGTGGGGGGATTGCAACGGCAGGTCTTTGATCCGGGGCTGTTTCCGCAGATGACGGCGGGGATGCGGCAGGGGATGTATGACGAGGTGCGGCTGTTCTTTGAGAGCATTGTGCGGGAGGACGCCAACGTGATCCGGTTTGTGGATAGTGATTACACCTATCTGAATGGCACGGTGGCGTCGATTTATGGGTTGGAGAAGACGGTGAAAGGGCCAGAGATGCGGAGGGTGCGGCTGAGCGATGGGAATCGGGGGGGGGTGCTGGGGATGCCGGGGGTGCTGGCGGCGACTTCGTTCCCGAATCGGACGAGTCCGGTGAAGCGGGGGGTGTGGGTGCTCGAGCAGATCTTAGGGGAGCATGTGCCGGCGGCGCCGCCGGACGTGCCGGCGCTGGATAAGCAGGACGGCGCGGCGGTGGCCAATTTGACGGTTCGGCAGCGGACGGAGTTGCATCGGACGAACGCGGTGTGTGCGAATTGCCATCAGATTTTGGACCCGATCGGGTTTGGGTTGGAGAAATTTGACGCGATTGGGCGATGGCGGGAGCGGGATAGTAATGGCGCGGCGATTGATGCGGCGGGTGAGTTGCCGGGGGCGAAGCGGTTTTCGGGGCCGGCGGATTTGAAGAGCATTTTGGCGGGACGGAATGGGGACGTGGCGCGGAACTTGGTGGAGCGATTGCTGGCTTACGCGTTGGGGCGTAAGTTGGAAGGGTATGACGAGATTGTAGTGGATGACTTAGTGGGTGAGATTGCGGGCGATGGGTACCGGATGCGGGCGCTGATCAACGGGGTGATTACCAGTTATCCGTTTACGCATCGGCGGATTGAAGAACAGAGGAGGCTCCATGAGCAGAATTGACCGGCGCGCTTGTTTGAAGGGGTTGGGGGTCTCGTTGGCTCTTCCCCTGCTGGATTCGGTGGGCTGGGCGGATACGCCTAAGGGGAAGACTTACAAACCGCCGGTGCGGTTAGGGTTCATGTATATGCCGCACGGGGTGATCATGGATCAATTTTGGCCGGCGACGGCGGAGAGTTTTCTTTCGTCGCCGCCGCCGGCGCTGGAGGCGTTGCGCCCGGTGCTGAACAAGTGCGTGGTGATGAAGGGGATTTCCGGGGTGCCGATTTCTCCGTTCAACGGGGCGCCGCATGCGTTGGAGCTATCAACTTGGTTGACGGCGATGTTGCCGGCGGCGGAGAAGCGGAACGAGATCAATATCGGCATTTCGGCGGATCAGATGGCGGCGAACCACGTGGGGGCCTTTACGGCGTTGCCGTCGCTGGAGTTGGCGACGATGCCGCAGACCTGGAAGGAGAACCAGGAGGGGCTGAATGAGGGCTACTACTCGCATTGTAGTTTTCGTTCGCCTACGCAGGCGGTGCCGGCGGAGGTGAATCCGCGCAACGTGCTTTACCGGTTGTTTAACAAGCAGGAGCAGGCGATTGGGGGGAAGACTTCGACGCCGATGAGTGCGCTGGATCGAAGCTTGTTGGACATTGTGTTGGGTGGGGCGAGAGACTTGCGGCGGACCTTGCCGGGTTCGGACCAGCGGAAGTTGGATGAGTACTTAGACAGCGTGCGGTCAGTAGAGCGGCGGATTGCGGCGATTGAGTATCGGCAGAAGGACGCGGCGTTAGAGAAGGCGGGGGTGCGGGCGAGCAAACGGGATGAGTCCGATTCGCCGCCCATTGAGATTCGAATTCCGGAGGGCGAGAAACGGAGCGAGTATATGCAGGTGATGTGCGACCTGAATATTTTGGCGTTTCAGACCGATACGACGCGGGTGAGCACTTACATTGGGTCGACTCCGAATGGGGCTTCTTATCCGGAGCTGGGTTTCAACGACCAGCACCATTCGAATACGCATCATAATCACGATCCGGAGAAGGTGCGGAAGATTGCGCGGATTACGGAGTTTAATATTGCGCAGTTTGCTTATATGGTGAAGAAGATGGAGGGGTTGCGGGAGGCGGGCGGTACGTTGCTGGATAACTGCATTATGATGTGGGGGTCGGGGCTGGAGGATGGCAATAAGCACACTCGTGAGAACCTGCCGTTTGTGATTGCAGGGAAGGGCGGGGGTTCAGTGAAGACTGGGCGTTACTTTGCGAATACGAAGGGGAATCAGGGGGATTTGTTGACGACTTTACTGGCTTGCGCGGGGATTCCGATTGACCGTCCGGTCGGGATTGCGACGAAGCAGATTGAGGAGCTGAAGGCGTAGGAGGTGCACGGTTTGTTTGCGTTGGAGAGCGAGGGGGTGGAGGGGTGAAGCTTCTTGCGAGGAGCTTCGTTCGGATTGCTTGACCGCCGCCGCGGCGCTGCGGTCGGTGTTTGGGGCCGTGCGGTAACTTGATGGGTGCCGATGATGCACAATAGTTCGTCGTGACGCTCGCAACGCTCCAGCTCGATAAGCGACTCGCCATTATGGCTCTCGCGCGGCTTCATGGCGCATCGAACGTGCGTATTTTCGGATCGGTTGCCCGAGGGGAAAGCGGCGACGCAAGCGATGTCGACTTCCTAGTGGACCTTGAAGCTGGCCGCGATCTTTTCGATCTCGGTGGGCTGCAAGCGGACCTTCGCGACTTGCTGGGGAAGTCTGTCGATTCAGTCGAAGCGTCGTGTTTACACCCCTACATCCGCGATCGCGTGCTCTTCGAAGCGATCCCGCTTTAGGACCAAGCTGTGAAAGACCTAGGACTCTATTTCATTCCTATTTGAGACTCTGCCGAGCGGATTCTCGAATACTCTGGCACCGCTCAAGGCGATTGGATGAAGAACAAAATGGCCACCGACGCCATTTGCCGTAACTTGGAAATCATCGGCGAGGCCGCCAATAAGCTTGGCGAAGAGTTCCGGGCCAAGCATTCTGGGATTCCCTGGCGAGGTATGATCGACGCCCGAAACATCCTGATCCATGCCTACGATCAGGGAAATCCTGACCTCCTCGAGGGTTTCATGGTGAACGGATATCCCGGTTATTGGCTTGCTTCTCGGAGGCCGACTCTAGCGGCGGCCTAGCCGCAGGCCCCGTTTCCGTGCCTTCAGGCCGGAGGAGGGCGCCTAGCTACTTGGCCGGGTACCAGGGGCGGTCCCAGGGGAAGGCTAGGGTTGGCTTATTGGCGTAGCGGGTCATCTGGAAAGATAGGCGGGTTCCGGTGCCGGGTTGGAGGCGGAGGGTTAGGGTCGGTGCGTTTAGGGGGGTCGTTTTGCCGTCGATGGTCACCGCCGTGAACTGATGCTCTCCGTAGCCACCGGCTTGGACGATGATCTCGCGGGATTCGAGTTGGTTCGTGTTCACGAGTGTGAGTTGGGCGCTGCCGGCTTCGAGCTTTTCTACCAGGGCGGAGACGTCCTCGGGGAGGCCGGCGCGGCGGTTGACCGGGTCGAAGTGGCGGAAACGGCTGTGCAACGTCCAGATGCGGCCGTTGGCGAAGTAACCTCCGATGGTTAGATTCAGTAACGCTCCGGTGGCGGCGGGGTTGTAGTCGAGTAAATAGTCGGCGAGGCGCGAATCGGCGGTGGTTTGATCCTCCGTAAACGCCTGGACCTTTTGGCGGACCTTGGAGAGGTCGGACCGGAGAACCTTCTCGGGGTAGTCGGGGAGCTTTCCTTCGAGATAGCCGAGCCAGTAGGTGGTGCGGTCGGGGTCTCCGTAGCCGCCGCGGCCGCCTTCGGTGGGCTCGTAGGTCGTGGCGACGGGGATGCGCTCCAGGTCCTTGCGGTCCATGGAGCGGAGATAGATTTCCATGAGGCGGTCCTGATGGAGCTTGTTGCCGTATTGATACCAACTGGGAGGGCCGTCGAACTTGTAGCCGCGGGGGTCGCCGTACATCTGGGGGAGAAGCGTTTTGCCGTTTTCGACCTTCTTCTCGGCGTAAATCACGTCCATTTGCTTGCGGAGCACTTGAACGAAGGACTGGTCTCCGCTGAGGAGGAGGGCGTTGCCGA
>JBKJLJ010001074.1:0-4216 GCA_046597015.1 Bryobacteraceae bacterium | reverse complement strand
GTTGTCCTTGATGCCGCGGGCGAACTCCTCGCCGTAGCCGGTGGAGCCGCGCGGGTGGGGAAAGAAGACGCCGTAGCCTTTGCCGGCGTAGACCTGGAACTCGTGGAACCAGTCGACACCGTACATGCTGGCGGGGCCTCCGTGGATGTTCAGCAGGAGCGGATATTGGCGGCCGGGGACGAAGCCGACGGGTTTGACGAGGAAGCCTTCGACCGGAAGGCCGTCGGAGGATTTGTAGGCGAGGCGTTCGATGCTGGATAGGTCGAGATCCGTCCAGAGGGCGGCGTTGTGGGTGGTGAGACGGCGTTCGGCGGAGCCGTCGGTGCGGGCGGTGTAGATATCGTCGAGGGTTTTGAAATCGTTGACGAGGTAGGCGAGGCGGTCGCCTTGCTTGGTGTAAGAACGGACGGCGCGTTCTCCGGCGATGAGGGGCTGGGCGGTTTTGGCGGTGAGGTCGACGCGGTAGATTTGATAGGCTCCACGGTAGCCGGTTTCGAAGAGCATGGCGGCGGGGCCGGCGAACTGGAGGTTGGCGGGGATGAGGTCCATGCCGTTGACGGCAAGGGCGGAGGGCTGGCCGCCGGTGGCGGGGGCGAGATAGATTTTGGGGTGCTGGCGGGGTTTGACGCTGCCGAGGAAGGCAATGGTTTTGCCGTCGGGCGACCAGCGGGGGGAGGAGTCGGCTTCGGTGTGATCGGAGATTTTGGTGAGGGGGCCGCCGGCGGCGGGGATGGTCCAGACGTCGGAGTCGCGGGAGTCGGCGTTGACGCGGTCGGTGCGGTCGGAGACGAAGGCGATGGTTTTACCGTCGGGGGACCATTGGGGGTCGGACTCGTCGAGGTCGTTGGAGGGGGTGAGTTGGCGGGCGGTGCCGGTGGCGGCGTCGGCGATAAAGAGGTGGGCGTGTTTGTCGTCGAACCAGCCGGAGTCGTTGAATTTGTAGCGGGTGGCGCGGTAGTGGCGGGCGTCGGAGGGGAGGGGAGCGAGGTCGGAGGGGCCGGTACGGGAGACGATGACGAAGCGGTCGCCTTGGGGGGACCAGAGGAAGGAGGCGACCCCGTTTTTGAGGTCGGTGAGTTTGCGGGGTTCGCCGCCGTTGAGGGAGAGGAGATAGATTTGGGGGCGGGCGGCTTCACCGCGGGCGGAGAGGAAGGCGATGGTTCTGCCGTCGGGGGACCATTGGGGGCTGGAGGAGGAGGCGGACTCGCTGGTTAGCAGGCGGGGCGGGGCAGAGCCGTCGAAGGGGACGAGCCAGAGGGCGGTGAAGCGGCGGTTGAGCTTCTCGTTGACCTTGGTGAGGGGGAAGGCGATTTGGGTGCCATCGGGGGAGAGGGCGGGGGCGCCGACGAACTCGAAGCGGTAGTAATCTTCGGGGGTGACGGGCCGGGCGGCAAGGGAGAGGGAGCAGGCCAGGAGCAGGAGCAGACGCATGGACCTGAGTTTAGCGTACCCAGTGTGGTATGTTGCCGGGGAAGCCTATGAAACGATACTTTCCCTATTTGCTGGTGGCGGCGGCCTTTGGCCAAGCGCCGGCGCCGAACACCGATATTCATTACAAGCTGGCGCCAGACGCGATGGTGATGGAAGGGGTGCCGGTGGGGGAGATTCGCGGGCCGTTCACGCTGCCGAGCGAGGCGTATCCGGGGACGCAGCATACATACTGGGTTTATGTGCCGGCGCAGTATGATGCGGCGGTGCCGGCGAGCTTGATGATCTATCAGGACGGGCAGGCGTTCATGGCGCCGGAGGGGGATATTCGGGCACAGGTGGTGATGGACAATTTGATTTATCGGCGGGAGATTCCGACGATGATTGGGGTGTTTATTAATCCGGGGAGGCGGCCGGATCAGCCGGAGCCTACGCCGAAGAACTGGGGGGATCGGGATACGAATCGGGGTGTGGAATACAACACGCTGGACGATAAGTATGCGCGGGTGATTGTGGATGAGCTGATGCCGGTTTTGTATAAGGAGTACAACATTTCGAAGGACCCGGAACGGCACGGGATTGGCGGTTCGAGTTCGGGGGCGATTGCGGCGTTTACGGTGGCGTGGGAGCGGCCGAACCATTTTCGGAAGGTGCTGAGCAACGTGGGGAGCTTTACGAATATTCGGGGGGGCCATGCGTATCCGGATATGATTCGGAAGAGCGAGAAGAAGCCGCTGCGGGTGTTTTTGGTGGATGGGCGGAATGATAATCGGGGCCAGCGGCAGAACGGGGAGTACGACGAGAAGCGGGATTGGTTTTATCAGAATGTGAGGATGCAGCAGGCGCTACAGGAGAAGGGGTACGACCTGAACTATAGCTGGGGGATTCAGCGGCACGGGCAGAAGATGTTGCAGACGGCGTTTCCGGAGATGATGCGTTGGCTGTGGCGGGACCATGGGGTATCGACGGATGTGAAGGATATGGTGGAGCGGGGGTTTAATGGGGGGAAGAAAAAGTAGGGGGGGCGGCTCACGGGAAAGCAGATTCGGTCAAAGTAGCTAGCACGCTTTACGGCGCGAACCTCGCTTACTGTCCCTATAGCCCGAGGTCGGCCGTTGCTTGATCCCAGGGGATCAAAGGTTTGCCGCCGTTGCGAAGGATGGCAGCGTCGAGTTCGCGAGCGTCTTCCAAGTCCTCGACGCGTTCCCGGAGCCGGGAAACTTCCGCGACGAGCTGTTGCATAGTAACCGTTTGTTCTTGAAGCTGGATCTCACTCATACGCATCCTTCCTCTGCTTTACAGCATACACTTCGATGGTGTTCGCGTCGAGGCGAAATAGGATCCGGTGCCCTCCGACTCGGAGCCGGTAGTGGTTTCTAGGGCCTTCAAGTTTCTTGATGTCTCCGGTGAACTCGTGTTCCAGAAGGCGGAGGCGGTATCCGATGTTTCGTCTCTGCTCATCTGGAATGGCGCGGAGTTGGTCTCGTGCTTCCTCAGAAATGGAGAGCTGGTAGGGCATCGTGGTCAGTATATAGCCGGTGCTATTCCGGTTCGCTGCCGGAGGATTGGGCGGCCATCTGGGCGAACCAGCCTCCGGTACTTAGGAGTTGATCGGGCGGGCCGTGCTCTTCAACTCGGCCCTCATTCAAGATGTAGACGTAGTCGGCTTGCTGGAGCATCGAGTAGCGGTGGGCGATCACTAGCATCGTCGGCTTGGGGGAGAGCTCGGAGAGGGCCTTCTTCACTTCTAGTTCGGTGGCGAAATCCAGATTTGCGGTCGCTTCGTCGAGGATCAAAAGCCGGGGTCGGTCGACTAGAATCCGGGCGATTTGGAGGCGCTGGCGCTCCCCCATCGAGAGGCCGATACCTCGTTCGCCAATCTCGGTCGCTATGCCCTCCGGGAGGCGGTCCAGGGCTCGGCCGAGGCCGGCGGCGAGGGCGGCGGCGGTGACCTCGGCGTCGGTCGCGTCAGGGCGCTTGTAGCGGATATTCTCGGCTAAAGAGCCGCGGAAGACGGCTCCGTCGGTCGCGACGACTCCGATGACTCGGCGGACGGCGGCGGGGTCGAGCTTGGAGAGGGGCTGGCCGTCGATCCAGACCTCGCCGGAGGCGGGGTCCCAGAGCTTCATGAGGAGATCGACGGTGGTCGTTTTGCCGGCTCCAGAGGGCCCGGCGAGGGCGGTGATCTTGCCGGGTTCGAGGGTGAGTTGGAGCCCTTTAAGGACCTCGCGATCCGCCGTGTAGCCGAAGCGGACGGAAGCAAATTCAACCTTGCCGGGGCCGGGAATGAGTTCGTCGCCCTTCGGTTCGAGGGGGCCGGTTTCGAGGAGGCGGACGGCGCGGTCGAGCGAGGCGATGTTCTGCTGGAGGCCGATGGCGATGGAGTTGAGCGAGTCGATGGGGGAGTAGAGGCGGTCGAGATAGGCGACGAACATGATGACGTCGCCGGGGGTGAGTTGGCCGGTCAGCACCTGCCAGCCGCCGTAAGAAAGGAGCAGTGCTTTGCTGAGATGGCTGAGAAAGCTTTGGGCGAGGTAGTAGCGCTGGGCAGTTTTGATGCGGTTGAGATAGACGTCGTAAGCGGCGGTGGACTCCCGGCGGAGGCGTTCGCTTTCGCGGTCTTCGGCGCCGGAGAGCTTGACGGTTTTGATGGCGCCGAGAGCGTCGGTGATGCGGGAGGAGATGTTTTCCCACATCTCGTAGTAGGGGGTGAGCCCGGTTTGGAGGCGGAGGGCGGACCTGCGGGCGATGAGGATATAGAGGGGCAGCAGGCACATGGCGACGATGG
>JBKJLJ010000898.1:0-4218 GCA_046597015.1 Bryobacteraceae bacterium | reverse complement strand
GAAGTTGAACTGCTTCGTGCGTTGGCCTTGCGCCCAGAGGGAGACGGTTTTGTCTCCGGTTTGGAAGGGCAGGACGGTATCGCTCTTCAGGTCGCCGATGGAGTTGTGCGGGAGCTGGGCCGGAATGCCGAGCAGATCGTTGACCATGCCTTGCAGGCGGGTCAGGTCGTTTGAAGCGATGCCGGGGGAAGTGGCGGTGGCTAGGGCTGGGAACGTGAAGCCGGCGGGCGGGCGGATGGTGCGGGAGAGGGAGATGGAAGGCGTCAGGGCAACGCCGCCGACGTCACCGCGACGGTCGTTGTGCTGATAGATGCGGAGGTTGCCGCCGAACTTCATCACATGGGCCCCGGCGATATAGGTGACGTTATTGATGATCTGATAGGTGTTCACGGCGCGCTGCGTGCGGGGGGTCGCGGTGTAGTCGACGTCCGAGTTGTTGAAGGTGAAGCGCGGGGTATTGGGGAAGGCCGGGTTGGCTTCGCCCTGGGTGAAGAGGAAGTCAAAGCGGGAGTAGCCGAGGGTCAACTCGTTGACCAAACGGGGCGTTACCACGCTGCGGAGACCGACGGCGACGTTGTACGCCGGGCGGAACACTTCGCCGCGCGTGGGGAAGCCGGGAAGCACCTGGGGACGACCATTCAGCGGGTCACCGCCGAGGGTGTTCTGTTCGGCCGCCAGGATCCGTCCGAAGAGGTTGTGGCGGTCGCTGATGACGTGATCGATACGACCCAGATACTGGGGTCCGCGAATTTGGAACGGGGTGTTGAAGGCGTAGTTGCCGGTGTTGAGGCCGTCGCCGGCGGAGTACTGGTTCGGGGCCGGGTAAGCGCCGAGAACGCCCTTCACGGCGGGGTCGAGGCCGCGGCGGAGCGGATCGTTCTGGAAAATGTTGTAGCTGGCGACGCAGTTGGCATCGGTGGGGCTGGCGCAGGCGCGGACGCCGGAGGCGAGATTGCCGGTGGCGCGGTCGACGAGCAACGGGGTATTCTGCGTGATGCGCTGGCCGTTGACGGTGAGCGGGTTACGCTGGTCGACGACGAAGTAGCGGAAAATGCCAGTGAGCGCGATCTGGTTGTAGAGATCGACGGATTCGCCGAAGGCCTTGTCGACGGGGTCGGCGAAGTTCACCTTCTGACCTTGCCAGGAGCCGAAGAAGAACGTCTTGTTGTTCTTGATGGGGCCGCCGAGTTCGAAGCCGTATTGGTTCAGCTTGATGATCGGCTTTTCGAGGCCTTGGGCTTTCGAGTAGAACTCATTGGCGTTGAGGGCGGTGTTGCGGAAGAACTCGAACACGGTGCCGTGGAACTGGTTCGTGCCGCCTCGGGTGGCGACCGATACGTTGGCACCGGAGTTGCGACCTTCTTCAGCGGACGGGTTCGAGGTGGTGACCTTGAACTCTTGGACGTTGTCCGGATTGAGCCGGAAGATGTTATTGACCGGATTCGGATTCGTGCTTTCGTTGGCTTCGATGCCATCAATGGTGACGTTGACGGCACCGGTGCGGGAGCCGTTTACGCTGATGGTGCCGCCGGAACGTTGGACGACTCCGGGCTCGTAGATCAAAAGATTGAGCGGGTTGCGACCGTTGAGCGGCAGGGCTTCGATGGATTTCCGTTCGATGACGTTGCCGAGCGTCGCACCGCTCGTCTGGAGCGCTTCGGCGGTGGCTTCGACTTGAATCGTTTCGGTGGCGGAGCCGATGTCGAGGGTGGCGTTAATCGTAGACGGGGTGTTGATCTGGAGGACGATCTTCTTTTGTTGGAAGCGTTTGAAGCCGGTTTTCTCGACCGAGAGGGTGTAGGCTCCGACGGGGATGGAGGGGAAGGCGTAAAGGCCAGCGTCGGTGGTGGTGAGCTTGTAGGTTAGACCGGTGGCTTCGTTCGTCGAGATGACGGTGGCGCCGGGAACTGAGGCACCGGTGGAATCGGTGACGGTGCCGGACAGCTGGGTCGTAGAGGTTTGGCCGAGGAGCTGAGAAGCAAGGGCCGAAATCAAGAACGTCGAACGAAAAGCAAAATGCCGCATTAGAAGCGCGTCCCTCTGAAGGTAGGATATTTACTCAAGTATAAGCTACTAGTCCCACTCCTTCGCGCCCATCGAGATGCATGCTGCGGGGGAGATCGTGGCGGCGGTAGGTCCAAATGCGTTCGATCTGCAGATCCGCGGAAATGGCGAGTCGGCGAAGGACGGCTTCGTCGAGAAGATGCAGCGAGCGAGGAATTTGGCTCAGCTTCTTGTGGGTGGAGATGGCGCGGGCGTCTTCGACCCAGCCGGGCCACGGGTCTCCGGCGGCGGTACGGGCTTCGTAAAGGGGCACGAGGGCGGCAAACGGCTGTTGGTAGGGCGTGCCGGCTTGCACGAACAACCGGCCGCCGGGGGCAAGCCAAGCGGCAATCTTCTGGAAGCCGGCCAGGAGTTCGTCGCCGGTTAGAAAGTGGAGGATGTTCGAGGCGTGAACGGCGGCGAGGCTCTGCGCGGGAAAATCGAGATCTTGCGGGAAGCGGCGGGGAAGCAGGCGGAGTTGCGGTCGAAGTTCCTGCGGGGTAGCCCCTTCGAGCGTGGCGAGATGATCGGGGTCGCAATCGTTGGCAAATACGGTCGCTCCGGCCGCGAGGGCCGGGATGGTGGCCACGCCGAAGGCTGCTCCGATGTCGAGAACGGGCAGGGTGGCGGACGCAGAATAGGCAATGAAGAGCTGGCTGAGTTCGTTGGGAACGTTGGAGGTCCAGCCGGTTTTGTTGCGGGTTGGCTGCCGGCGATGGATCACTTGAGGAGGACTCGGGCGATACGGCCCTCGGGTCCGACGGCCCAGCCGGGTTGAATTGCGTTGTAGCCGGCCGATTCGAGCGGCTCCCAGGAGCGGCCGCCGTCGCGGCTGAGGTCGGCTCCCGAGGTGCCGACGGTCAGGACGAGTTTTGGGCTTAGGAAAATCGCCGCTGAACGAAAGCCGCGGGGGCCGGAGCCTAGGGTCCAAGACTTTCCGGCGTCAGTGGATGTAGACAGGACTTGTTTGGCCTGTTCGGGCTTGCGGTAGTCCCCTCCGACTGCGAGCAGAGCACCGCGAGGGCCGACGGCGAGGGAGAAGATGCCTGCGGAAGGCTCGGCCTGGCGAAGCGGCGTTTCGGAAACAGTCCAGGTTTTGCCGGCGTCCTGGGAGTGGAAAACGCGGGCCGCGACCGTGCCGAACCAAATTTCGCGTTTTCCGCGAACGACGAGGCACGTACCGCTGGCCGCGAAGCCGCCTTCACCGGGCAGAGCCGGCGGGGTCGTTCGCCGTTGCCAAGTGAGTCCCCCATCCGTCGTCGTTTCAATCACGACCATTCCGTTGACGGAGTCGCCCATCAGGACTCCGTGATTAGGATCGGAGAAGGCGACGGCGTCCCAGAAGCCTTTGGGGTCTGGGTTCGTTTTGAGTAGTCGCCAGGAAGCGCCGCCGTCGATCGTGCTGTAAATACGGGACTTATCGCCTACACCGCTACTCAAGGCAAATGCCTGCCGGGCGCTGAAGGCGGCCAGATCACGGAAATCAAGATCCTCGGCGCCGGGCACGGGTTGACGACGCCAGGTGGTTCCGCCGTCGGTAGTGAGCAGAATCGTGCCGCCGGTTCCGCTGGCCCAGGCGACCTGGTCGTTGACGGTGGCCAAGCCCCGCAGGCTGACGGTGACGCCGCTATTCTGCGGAACGAACCGAACCTGCGCTGTCAGGGAAAGGGTAAAAACTAAGGTTACGAGAAGACGCACGACCTCCAGCGTACCGAACCTATTCGTGGGTGCGCTGAACGCCCAAGGCTTGGCGAAGGTAGTCGATCCCTTCTACCGTGATCGCGAATCGGCTCTTGTCGTCGGCCAGGACGAGACTCTTCTTCTTCATGTACTCACAGACAAACGTAGCGCCTTCCCGCGGAAGACCCATTTGTTTCTCGACGTCAAAGACGGAAACCGCGACGTTAATGACGCTTCGTTTCTTCGTCAGGTAGAGCATGCCGAGAATGCGCAGGATGAGCGTTTCATCACAACTCAGCTCCTCCTGCAGGGAGAGGAGGTGGTTCGCAGCCATTTCGGCGCTTTCGTCTGCCGGCTGTTCGGTTACGGCGGGGGCGTTGCGTTCGGGTGCCGGCTCGTCGACGGTGACCACCGGTTTTCGCATGCGGCCGAGGAGGGCGGTCCATTCTGCTGACTGAGTGGGCATACCTTGCCTATCGGCGGTTTGCAGCCAAT
>JBKJLJ010000786.1:0-7268 GCA_046597015.1 Bryobacteraceae bacterium | reverse complement strand
GGAGGGATAGATGCCGGCGGCGCGGGAACCGGCTTGATTCCAGCCGATCAGGCGCATTTGGTCTTCGCGACCGAGGAAGAGGTTGTCGGAAATGAAGAAGTCGCGGGAGTCGGCGTTTTCGGTCCAGACACCGACGCCGATATCTTCGAAGCGGCAGTTGCGGACGGTGAGGGCGACGGCGCCCATGACGTCTTTGTCACCCGCGAAGATGGCGACTTCGGTGTTGCGGAAGGTGAGCCTTTCGAAGATGTGATGGTGGGAGGCCATGACTTCGAAGAGGCGGGCGTTGCCGGCACCGTCGAAGATGGCTTCGCCGTCGCCGGCACCTTTGATGGTGATGGGCTTTTCGGCGGTGCCTTTGAGGGAGAGGGACCAGGAGCCGGTGAAGGGGGCGCTGAGGGGGTCGACGTAGTTGAGGCGCTCGGGGCGGTAGAGGCCGGCGTGGACGAGGATGGTGTCGCCGGGTTGGACCTTCTTCATACGGACGGCGGTCCAATCGCCACGGCCTTCGCCGTAGTAGGCGGCTTTGAGGCCGATGAAGGCGGGTTCGAGGCGGGGGCCTTCGTGGTCGGGGGGGTAGACGTGGAGGACTTGGCCGCCGGCGAACGATTTGGGTTCGGCGCGGGTGGAGACGGTGACTCGTTGGGTGGCTTGGCCGGTGACACCGTCGGGGTCGGCGAGGGTGAACTCACATTCGTAGCTGGTGGCGGGTTCGAGGTTGAAGATGCTGCCGGCGAAGCCGTGGGGGACGATGTAGTTCATGAGTTCGCGGTCGCGGAAAACGCGTTCGCCGCCGATGCGGAGGAGGGGGAGGGCGGGGCGCCAAGCGGTGGTGCCGGCTTTGCGGAAGCGGACTTCAACAGTCGAGTTTCGGTTGGCGTCGCCGTCGAGGAGCCATTCGAAGCCGAGGTTGAGGAGAGTAGGATGTTCGACGTGGAAGCGGCCAGGGCGGGCGGCGTTTTGAGCCTGGAGGGTGCAGGCGGCGAGGAGGAGGAGGGGGGCTAGGAGGCGCATGATTGGGCTTGCCGATGATATTACACTTTGGGGATGTCACTTCGTTGTGTTGCCGGCTTGTTGGGCGCCGTGTTGGCGTTTGGGCAGGAGTTCGTGATCACGGGCGATTGGGAGGTGCGGGCGGGCGGACAGACGGTGCTTGTGAGGCCTCCGGAGATGGTTACCGTGGTGGGTGAGCGGTACGTGGGGGTGCCGCTGTTTAACCCTAAGGCGGGCGGGTGGGTGAAGGGGATGCAATTGAAAGGAGTGCGGGCGCAGGAGACGACTAGTCCTAAGCTATTGGACGTGGCGAGCTTTCATTTGCGGGCGGGCGCGGGGGAGGACGCAGCAGTATTCATCCGCGGGGTGGACTACGAGATCGATTTGGAGTGGGGGACTTTTGGGCGTCTGACGGATAGCCGGATCGGGGAGACCCAGGAGGTGTTTGCGAGTTATCGGCATGGGCAGATGCGGCTGGACGCGGTGGTGCAGACGGCTTCCGGGCAGGTGGTGGTGCGGGAGGGGGAGGCGCGGGCGGCGGCACCGGGGGTGGCCGAGGTAAAGGCGGGCGAGCGGCATTTGGGCAACGTCTATCTGCCGGGTTATGTGACGAAGTTGGCGCCGGAGCACTTGTTCCCAGTGTTGGAGGGGGCGTATCCGGAGTTGCCGCGGGTGGCGAATGCGACGGTTGACCGGTTGGTGAAGCGGCTGCGGAGCGGGGAGGCGTTGCGGATTTTGGCTTGGGGAGACAGCGTGACGGATGGGGGGTATTTGCCGGAGGCGGAGCGTTGGCAGACGCAGTTTGTGGGGCGCTTGCGGGAGCGGTTTCCGAAGGCTCGGATTGAGATGTTGACGCAGGCGTGGGGCGGGAGGAATACGGGGAGTTATTTGGCGGAGCCGGCGGGGAGTGCGCATAACTATCGGGAGACGGTGTTGGGGGTAGAGCCGGATCTGGTGATTTCGGAGTTTGTGAATGATGCGCGGATGGAGCCGGGGCAGGTGGAGGAGCGGTATGGGAAGCTGTTGGCGGATTTTAAGGGGATCGGGGCGGAATGGATCATTTTGACGCCACATTATGTGCGGCCGGATTGGATGGGGTTGACGCGGGAGAGGGAGATCGACGAGGATCCGCGGCCGTATGTGGCGGGGTTGCGGCAGTTTGCGGCGAAGAACGATGTGGCGCTGGCGGATGCGTCGCTGCGGTATGGGCGGCTATGGCGGCAGGGGGTTCCGTACAACACGTTGATGGTGAATGCGATTAACCATCCGAATGGGCGGGGGATGCGGTTGTTTGCGGATGCTTTGATGGCGCTGTTTCGGGATTGAGAGGACGAAGATGAAGATTCCAGGTTTTGCTTTTGAGACGACGGATTGGGAGGCGGTGGAGCCGACGGTGCATGCGGGGGAGACGGGGGAGGCGCGGTGGCGGACTCGGCATTTTGGGGAGATTCGAGTGAGGATAGTGGAGTATTCGGCGGGGTATAAGGCGGACCACTGGTGCGAGAAGGGGCATGTGATTTTATGTTTGGAGGGGGAGTTACGAACGGAGTTGAACGATGGGCGATGGGAGGTGCTGCGGGCGGGGATGAGCTATCAGGTGGGAGATGGGGTGGGGGCGCATCGGAGTTGTTCGGAGGGCGGGGCGAAGTTGTTTATTGTAGATTGACGGATGGCTCGTGATAGGGTATTGCCATGCGCCGCAGAGACTTTTTCAGTACCGTGATTAGTGCCGGTGTCGGCTGGACGCAAGCCGTCCGCCGCCCGAACATTCTGTTTGTGATTGCCGACGATCTTAATACCGATCTCGGCTGCTACGGGCACGCGCTGGTGCAATCGCCGAACATCGATTCGCTGGCCCGGCGCGGGGTACGGTTCGAACGGGCGTATGCGCAATATCCGGTCTGCAATCCCAGCCGGACTTCGTTACTCAGCGGTCGCTACCCGGAGACCACGGGCATTCTGGACAACCGGACCAATCCGCGGGCGAACCTTAAAAACGCCCTCTTTCTGCCCGAATACCTCCGTTCTCAGGGCTACTTCACGGCTAGTATCGGCAAGATTTACCACGATGGCATGCAGGGCGCTAACGATTGGGACGTCCTGCTGGATCCCCGTCCAACCTCGAACATCGGGCGCACCGGAGTTGGCCGTAACCTTACCGGCGGCAAGTTCCCGTTCTTCGAAGTGCGGGCCGCCGAAGGGACGGATGAAGATCACGCGGACGGGCTGATTGCAAAGGAGGCGGTCCGGTTGATCGGTGAGAAGCGCGACAAGCCGTGGTTCCTCGCGGTTGGTTTTCGTAAGCCGCACGATCCCTACATTGCGCCGAAGAAGTACTTCGAGGCGTATCCGCTTTCGAAGATTCCCAGCCCGCAAGGCCCCGCGGACGATGGTGATGACATCCCGGCGGCCGCTTACCCTGGGCCGCGGCACCCGGTGGATGAGGACGGCGTTCGTGAGTTCCGCCAAGCGTACGCGGCCTGCATCAGCTACACGGACGCGCAGTTGGGCAAGGTGCTTACCGCCCTGGCTCAGTCGCCTGATGCGGCAAATACGATCATTGTGTTTTTCGGCGATCATGGGCTGCATCAAGGCGAACACAACTGGCTGAATAAGGTGACGCTCTTCGATCGGAGTGCGCGCGTGCCGCTCGTGATCGTACCGCCCGGCGCGCCGAAGCTCGGCACCGTCTGCCGTCAGCCGGTTGAACTGTTGGGACTGTACCCGACGCTGCTGGATTTGGCCGGTCTCGCTCATCCGTCTGGCCTGCAGGGGGCCAGCCTCGCACCGCTCTTGCGGGATCCTGAGCTGCGAACGACTCGTCCGGCTTATTCGGTGGTCAGCCGGGCCGGGAAGACCCTCGGGAGGTCTGTTCATACCGACCGTTTCAACTACATCGAATGGGACGAGGGCCGGGCTGGCACGGAGCTTTACGACCACTTTCTGGATCCGCACGAGTATCGTAATTGCTTCGGCAAGGCGGAATACTCGGCGGCGCAGGCTGACCTGAAGCGGCAGTTGGCGGCGGCGAGGCCGAAGCCGGAAGCGGTGTGAGGGGCTGGTCGAGATCGATGGGGGGATCCCAACTGTGGCTAGACGGTAGTTTGCGGAGACCGTGATGGCATTAGACGGGAGAAGCGCCGTAGGCGGGGCGCAGCGGAGTTTTTGCAAGGGTGGGCGAAGTTGTTTATGGTGGACTTAGGGAGCGGAAGGGGTTGTGAGATTACCGAATGGAGAAAGGGCGGTTGTCGAGTTGCGAAAGCTGACGGAGTATTGCCTTAGCCCGCAGCATCCTCGGGGAAGGAACAAGGCGCGGGTATTTGCCTCTGCTGGAGTGTACCTGGAGGATGCAGCGGAGTTACAGGCGAAACTTTTGAGGGCGGCGCGGGAAGGAGACGCCGCGATCAGCGAGCCGAGTTCTTACGGCGACCGCTATGTCATCGATTTTGTTTGGGAATGGCAAGGGAGATCGGTGAACGTTAAAAGTTCTTGGATTTTAGATCTAGGAACCGAAGTGCCGCGGCTGACAAGCTGTTATGTACTATGAGAGAGAGGACTGCGGTAGTGGAACTTGAATTGAACTCGGTGGTTGCCTTGCTCGAGGATTTACCGGAAGAGAAGCTGGTCCGTGGGCAAGTGGGCACGGTAGTAGAGACCTGGGCTCCGGGGGTTTACGAGGTGGAGTTTTGCGATGATCAGGGGCGCACCTATGCGATGGTGGCGTTGGCCGCTGATCGACTCCTCCGACTTCATCACCAGCCGATTTCTCAAGCCGCGTAGTGGGCGCTAGGCGGGAGGGGATTGACTCCGGAACCCCAGAGGGGATGGGCGCTTCCTCGGGTGATTGTAATGCTTTCGCTCTAAGGTGTGGCTGCGGTGCCGGGCTGGGCGGTTGGCAATGGAGTTGTTCGGTGGCCGGGGCGAAGTTGTTCATCGTGGATTGAGGGGGAGATTTGAACTACTATGAGTACAAATGAGACAGGCTGTCGTGTACAAGGGCGAGGACGGAAAGTGGGTGGCCGAGTGCCTAAGCCTACCGGGGTGCGTTAGCCAAGGCGAGACGCGGCAGGAGGCGATCGATAATATCCGGGCGGCAATTCGCGTGTATGTTGCGGTGCTCGAAGAGGATCACCTGCCTGTTCCCGAAGAGCGATTTGACACTTTGCTGGTCGCGGTGTGAGCAAGCTCCCGAGCGTCTCGGGCCGGGAATGCGTAAAAGCTTTGGGGAAAGCTGGTTTTTCGTTGCGTCGCAAGGAGGGGAGCCATATGGTAGCTCGACGGGATGACCCATTTGCACAAGTAGAGGTGGACGAGTTTATTGGGCTGCTCAACTAATTTGCAGAAGGCCCCAAATGGGAGGGGATTGACTCCGGAACCCCAGAAGGAATAGGCTCAACTTCGGGAGACTGTGATGATTCAGCTCAAAGTAAATGGTGGGGCCAAGAAGTTTGACGGCGATCCGGAGATGCCGCTGTTGTGGTATCTGCGCGATGTGCTTGACTACACCGGGACAAAGTTCGGCTGCGGAGCCGGGCTGTGCGGGGCGTGCACCGTCCACGTCAACGGCGAGGCGATCCGCAGTTGCGTCACGACGATGAAAGACGCCGCGGGCAAAGCCGTCACCACCATTGAAGGGCTCGGGGCGAAGCAGGAGCATCCATTACAGGCTGCCTGGAAGCAGTGTAACGTGTCCCAATGCGGATACTGCCAAAGCGGGCAGATCATGCAGGCGGCGGCGCTGCTGAAGGTGAAGCCGAAGCCGTCGGATGCGGACATCGATAGCGCCATGCAGGGGAATATCTGCCGGTGCGGGACATACCAGAGGATTCGGCAGGCGATCAAGATTGCGGCGGAGGTGAAGGCATGAACCGGATTGAACGGGTTTCGCGGCGTGGGTTCTTAGGCACGGCGTTCGGCGCAGGGGCGCTGGTGCTGGGCGTACAAATGAACGAGGCCGAAGGCGCGACGCCGGCTTGGATGCCGAGCGTGTACTTAGGAATCGAGCCGAACGGGACGGCGGTGATTGTGGCGCATCGGTCGGAGATGGGGACGGGGATTCGGACCGTGCTGCCGATGGTGGTGGCCGATGAGCTCGAAGCCGATTGGAAGAAGGTGCGGATTGAGCAGGCGCTGGGCGATGTGAAGTACGGATCGCAGAATACGGACGGATCGTGTTCGATCCGCGATTTCTACGATGCGATGCGGGAAGCGGGCGCGACGGCACGGCTGATGCTGGAGCAATCCGCGGCGAAGAAGTGGAACGTGCCGGTGGGCGAGTGTAAGGGCCAGAACCATTTTGTGGTCCATGCCAAGAGCGGGAAGAAGGCGGGCTATGGGGAGCTCGTGAAGGTGGCGGCGACGCTGCCGGTGCCGAAGAAGGGCGAATGGAAGCTGAAGCCGGAGAGCGAGTTCCGGTACATCGGCAAAGAGATGCCGACGATTGAACAGGCCGACCATACGCGCGGGGCGGGCCAGTTCGGGATTGACGCGAAGATGCCGGGGATGTTGTATGCCTCGATTGAACGGCCGCCGGTGTTGGGTGCGAAGTTAAAGAGCTTTGATGACTCGGCGGTGAAGGGCGTGAGGGGCGTGGTGCGGACGGCGACGATAGAAGGATTTAAGCCGCCGCATAACTTCCAGGCGTTGGGCGGGGTTGCGGTATTGGCCGATAGCACCTGGGCCGCGGCGCAGGGCCGGAAGAAGTTGAAAGTGGAATGGGACCTGGGCCCGAATGGCAGCTTTGATTCGGCGAAGGACAAGGCCGAGATCATGGCGAAGGCGATGCAGCCAGGTAAAGTGGTCCGGAACATCGGCGATGTCGATAAGGCTTTTGCGGGGGCGGCGAAGATGCATGAGGCGTCGTACTACATCCCTCTGCTTTCGCACGCTCCGATGGAGCCGCCGGCGGCGGTGGCGGAGTGGAAAGATGGCAAGGTGGTGACCTGGGCCGCGACGCAGAATCCGCAAGCGGTGCAAGAATCGGTGGCGGCGGCGATGGGGATCAAGAAAGAGGACGTCACTTGCCATGTGACGCTGTTGGGTGGCGGGTTCGGACGGAAATCGAAGCCGGACTACGTTTGCGAGGCGGCGATGCTATCGAAGACCGTGGGCAAGCCGGTGAAGGTGGTTTTCAGCCGGGAGGACGACATTAAGTTCGACTTCTACCATGCCAACGCGGGCATGTATATGAAGGCCGCGATGGATGAGAAGGGCCGGCCGACGGCGTGGCTGCAGCGGAGCGTTTTCCCGACGATCGGGTCGACGTTTGACGCATC
>JBKJLJ010000718.1:0-4698 GCA_046597015.1 Bryobacteraceae bacterium | reverse complement strand
CCTTGATCACGCGCTGACAACCGACTCTCTTTACCTAGCAAGTCAATGGCCAATCAGTGTCGCCGTCGGCACGCAGCCCCCGCCGGACATCCCGCTGGCGATCCGGTGAGGTAACGTTCGGTCGATTGGGCAAATTCAACACTATGAAAGGAGAGTTCACCATGAAATTTAAGATTTTCGCGGCATTGGGTCTGGCAGTAATTGGTACGGGCTGACTCGTCCCCTGGATCGCCCGAGGGCGACAACGACCCCCGAAGGACAAACAACGAGCGGGCCAGCCGCTGCGAAGGGAGCCGAACGGGGGGAGAGCGCTGGTACAGTTTGTAAATGCGGAGCCGATGATTGACAAAGCGGACCTGTTTCAGCCCTTGCCTACAAGCAGATTACTCCCTACGAAGAGTTGCCCGGCGATCGCAAGGATTTCTTCCAGCGCGGTACGGGGCTGACGGCCGGCCGCCACTAGACAAGAGTCGCCATCCGGAAGACCGACAACAGCACCTTGCTCAGTGCCTTCATCGAATCCGTGGAAGCGTCGGCGAGAAGTTCGGGATCGGGACCGGATTTTAGGACGTGGATGCGGGGGCGACCGTCTTCGAAGTCCGGAATGTGGATAAGAAGACGGGTGGTGCACGGGTGCAGAACAGGGTGATGGTGGAAGGAAAGCTGTACACGCTTTGCAGGCATTCACTGGGCGGGATTCGGCGTGCCACGCTCAGGCATCGGCAGCCCATGGCGCTTTTACGGGCGGCCTGTCGACCTCCGCTGGACCGAACGCATCAGATGCCGAATGGCTGCGTCGAACTGACGGTCCCGCACGGTCCGGCTCTCTCCGAAGGGCCGCTCCACCGCAATGTCAACCTGACGCGGGTGCCCCTCCATCTCCGTGCCGTCGTTGGCCAACTCTCGCATTCCCGGCAGAGACAGGCCAGTCCGGTCAAAAAGCGTCACAAAATTTATGATGATCACTTCGCCCGCCGTCGGCTCGCCGAGCAGGCGCGTAACTCCTTCCACCTCAGCGGACGTCCTTAAGTCGACTCGATCGTGCGCGGCGATGCCGCGCGGCATTGAGCCGGAGGGCCTTGGACCTGCAAGCCGTGTCGCTGGTCAACTCTTGCTGAGTTGGGTGGGTAACTTCTCGCAAGTGCCGAAGCCCGGGAGATTGCGTTTGCTTGGGTCCGACTCCCTGGCGGCCCTTAGGCCCACGGCATACACTGGATATCAGGGTGAATGCAAGATTGCTTTCGTCCGCGGGAGTATCGACCATCCCCGGAATACTGACGCGCGAGTATTTTTCGCAACGGGAGTAAAACATGCTGCCAGATGACAATAGCGGTAATTTACCTGTAGGAGAGCGGCCCTTTCGGGTCTTGGTAATCTCCGGATCGGGCAGGCGGCAATACAACTGTCCGGGCGTGGATTCCAAATCCCGAACATTGATGCTGCGCATGGCGGAGCGCCTGCCGGGAAATTGGGAAATCGATTACGAAGACCTGGGCAACGTGTATAGCAAGGCACGCATACAAAGTTGCAACGCCTGCGTTTCCACTTCCATGGCGTTGTGCGTCTGGCCTTGCAACTGTTACGCGAAAGACAGCAAGGCCGAACCGGATCTGATGTGGGATCTCGATATGTATGCGCGGCTGGATCTGGCAGATGCGTGGGCCATTATCGCGCCGGTGAACTGGTATGGGCCGACGAGCAATCTAAAGCTGATGTTCGACCGGTTAGTCTGCATGAATGGCGGGAATCCGCGGGAAGATCTGATCGCACACAAAGATCCCGAGAAAGCCATGGCACTCGAACACGATCCCTCATGGGAGGCGTTGAGCCTGAATCACCTGGAGGGACGTACGGCCGCGTTCTTCTGCTACGGCGACGGGGGCGGAGATGAACTCGACGGCACCGGCCGTCCCAGGATTCTGCAACACAAGACCTATTTCGATCCTTCCGGAGAGCCCTTTCGGGACATGCGCCAGGCGTATGCACCGCTGGTTTGGCAATGCCGTTACGGAGGCGTGGAGGTGCCCGACGCGTTGTGGGCATATTGCGAATTCGGAAAGGATCAGAAGTATAGCGACAATCAAGCCGAGGGCATGGTTCGCAATGAAGACTTGCTCCAAATGTTCGATCGCTGGACGGATAAGTTCGCCGCTTTCGTCGGGGAGAAGGGCAAGGTTTCTCCCGGAAAGCATCGTGCTTATGGCTATAAGGCGCCGGGGCACCTGTTCCGCGATGCACAATTGTTGTGGCGCGACGCTCGGATGCGCGCCGGAGTGCCGCGGGAGGGTTCGTCGCCTGCTCAACAGCAGGAACTGGGACTTAACGATGATCAAACCTGGTCGTCTCACGAAAGCGAAGGCGAGAAACTGCGGCGCAAGAAGTGAGAACGCCATTTCCACATCGGCATCGATCATCGCCGTGAAGCATTATTGCCCTGAATGGCCGCCTCCGTTCCATAAACGTTAATGTGGTTATCGCCGATGGTCTGCGGAACAGTCTCACGTTCGCGCCAGCAGAAGTCGTGCCATAGCCGCACCGTCTCGGAGACAATTTCCGCCAGCCCAGACGCGAAGTGCGCCTTCGTTGAATTACCACGCACTTTCGAACGTTTTGGACGGCTCCGTCCCGCCACATAGCCTCCTGAGAACAACAAAACTGCGCAGTATCCTTATTCTACGCAGTCTGATTGTATGCGGATTCGGTGGTCGGTTGCGTTAGGAAACGCTACGCCGTTTATGGCGGATTAGCACAAACTGCTAGCGCGAGCCCCGGGACCGAATGACTTGTCCGGTCACCCATTGGCCCTCCTCAGACGCTAGAAAGACGATGAGCCGAGCGGCGTCCAGCGGCATCCCCAGCCGACCCATCGACGTGTTGGTGATCAGCGATTCACGCAGATCTTCATTCATCCACCCGGTATCCGTTGGGCCAGGATCAACCGCGTTGACTGTAATCCCGCGCCGCGCGATGGCCGCGCTTAGACTCAGCGTGAATGCATCCACCCCGCCCTTTGTCGCCGCGTAGGCCAATTCGTTGGGTAGCGGCCCCAGCCCTTGCCCCGAAGTGAGATTGATGATACGTCCCGCGCCCCCATCGGGAAAAGAGCGAACAAATTCAGCACACAGCAGCATCACGGCACGCAAGTTGACGGCGTAGTGGCGGTCCAGATCTTCCACGCGCATTCCGTCCACGGTGATCTCCGTCGAGTACGCCGCATTGTTCACGAGGATATCGACATGACCAAACTGTTCCCGCGTCAGTTGGAACAGAGTGGTGGGACCATCTGGCTCGCCAAGGTCGATTTCGAAGCCATGGGCGCGAACACCGGTTGCGCGCAACTCGGTCACAATTTCCTCAGGCTCAGAGTCCTTGACACCCCACGGCATGGTTCGGTCATACGGACGATAATAGGCCGCGCCAACATCCGCTCCTGCCCGAGCCAGAGCGAGCGCGACAGTTGCTCCGATACCCTCACGACGGGTGACACCTGTAACAAGCGCCACTTTGTGATCTAAAGAGCTCATGCGTTTGCCTGTACCGCTTCTAATTATAGTTAGTTTGGCATCTGACGTGGTGGTTTGGCTGCACGCTTTGGGCGGCTCCCCCGGCTTGGCGATTAACTCCACTTTGTCGGCCAGCGTTTTTACTGATTCTTGAGAAGCGGTGTTCGCTGGTCGATCCTGATCGACCGTCAAGAAATCCAGACACATCGAGAAACCTCGAAGGCCTGTCAATTCCTTAACGGAGGTTTTCGGTTGGATGCGGCTTGATTCCGCTACTCTGAATTGGGCTCTCCCGCAACTTCCGTGCAAGCTTGATCGCTACAAACGTGCCAAACCATTGAATCGCCGAAATGTTTTATGTTTTGAGACAAATGGCATCTCTCCCGAGCCATGTGCAGGCTCTACTTCCTGACACATCCTGTCTGAAACTGAAATCGGTCAAGCAAGACGTCGGCGGCCCGGTACTCATCTTCGCCGCCGCTGCGAGTTCGGTCGCCTACTGTCCGTCTTGCCACACGGATACCAATTCACTCCACAGCAATTACGTACGCATCTTGCGGGACCTGCCTTGGCAGGGTACTACGGCTGAAATCCGGCTCAGCGCTCGCCGCTTCCGGTGCCGCGCCACTGACTGCCCGTGTGTTACTTTCGCGGAGGAACTGCCATCGGTCTCTCCGCGTTATGGCCGGCAAACGAGTCGATTCGCCGAGACAATCCGGCTGGTTGGATACGTGCTCGGCGGTGAGGCGGGAGCACGCCTGTCGGTGAGGCTCGGAATGCGGACCAGTGCCGACACCGTACTCCGGAAAGTGAAGGCCGGGCCTTTGGCATCGGTTCGGGCAGTGGCGGCAGTAGGCCTCGACGATTGGGCCTGGCGCAAAGGCCAACGATATGGAACCGTTCTGGTCGACCTGGAAGCACATGCTCCCATTGACCTGCTTCCGGATCGTTCCGCCGACAGCGTCGCCGCCTGGTTGCAGTCCGTCCTGGCGCGGCAGTCGTGAGCCGGGACCGGGCCGGCCTCTATACCGATGGCGCAACCCGAGGGGCGCCGCAAGCCGTCCAGGTGGCCGACCGATTCCATCTTCTGTGCAATCTGACCGACGCCGTACAGCGGGTTCTGGAACGGAAACGGACTGCCTTAGCGAAAACGATTGTACCTGCGAACGTCGAGCCGGCGCTGAAGCCGGCTCGA
>JBKJLJ010001054.1:0-3623 GCA_046597015.1 Bryobacteraceae bacterium | reverse complement strand
GCCTACCACCTGGGCGTCACCGGAGCCGCGGGCGCCAACTGGAAACACGATAAGCGTTCCATCGGCATCGAGATCGCCAACCCCGGCCCCCTTGTCCTCGACAAAACGAACCCCCAGCAACTCAAGTGGTGGCCCGGCGATTTCACCTCCAAATGGTGCACCCTCGCGGAAACCACTAAGTATGTGGCTGAGCCTTATCGGGGCTTCTCCCACTTCGCCGCCTTCCCTACGCGTCAATCCGACGCCGTCATCGCCCTCGTCGACCACCTCTGCCGGGCCTTCGCCATCCCTAAGGTTCTAGCCCCACCGGCCCAGCGGACCGAGTTCGACATGACGTTTTTCAATACCTTCAAAGGCATCGCAACCCACCAAAACTTCCGCAAGGACAAAACCGACGTCGGGCCGGCCTTTCCCCTCGCCAAGGTCGCACCCTATGCTTAGTGGGGCGATGCCCACTCGGTACCTTCACGGTCGCATTTTGATGTAAGTCGCCGCTAGCTAGGGACGGGCGAGTTGGAATCCGCACGGGCAGGGTGACTCGGTGAGTTAGGTCACCGAAAGGGCGGTGCGGATCAGAGTGTAGGACTCCAGTGTGAAGCTGGGGTCTGAGAATCATTGCGAGTGGCGGGCGCGGGAGTCTTCGACGCTCCGATAAGTCGAGGCCAGCATCGCGCTCACCACCTTCGCCGATTGCGCGGTATCAACCTCTTCCCACAATCGTATCGATCTCAGTCGATAAGGCAACCTTGTGTCCCAGAAAACGGGGTCCCCGAATAGGTGCGGTTTTCGACACCCGGTGAACAGCGGAGTGTAGAATCGCGTACGACAAACGGACTGGAAATGCTTTTTTCAGGCCACCGAAAATAATTTAAAATTCCGGGTATCGAAACCAGAAAGTTGCGGTACAATACAGCCACTCGGGAGTTAACAGCTCAGAATTTCCAAAAAGATCGCAGCAAAAAGCCCTTAGGAGGGGTGAAGTATGAATCGCTGGCGCGTTATTGGAAAAGTGACGATTGTGTTGATGCCGATCGTCGCAGTAACTATCTTGCTTGCTACCGGTAATCCGTTTGTCGTACGAATCAACGACGAATGCGACCCAACCACATTCAACGCCGCATTCGGGCCGGATACCTGTTCCGGCAACGGCCAGATCACGTTGCAGAACTTCCTCGCCCAACTCACCGCGGCTAAAAAGGCCGGCGCGTGGCACTTCACCCCCGGGGCTGGAGCATTGGCTCCAGGCACGGTTATCTCATTACAGAATCGCGGCGGAGAATTTCATACCTTCACAAAGGTCGAAAACTTCGGCGGCGGGTTTATACAGCCCCTGAACATACTGTCGGGTAACCCGGTACCTGCTCGGGAATGCGCGATGGCGACTCAAGACGGTTTGTTCCCCCAACCCGATAGTCCCACCAACATATACATTGAGGCGGGCGAAACGGAAGACGGTCCCACCGCAGGCAGTTCGATCTTGCCAAGCGGAACAAAAACAAAATTCCAGTGCTGTGTTCATCCCTGGATGCGTACGGAATTAACAACGAAGTGAGTTCGACCATATCGTAAGTCCGAATGACGCTGCCAGTCGCGGAAAAACCCGTGCCTGCCAGCGTCAAAAAACGGGTCGCTGGTTCGTGCGGCGCACGCTGTAGATACTCTTTCCGCACATAACGAAGCGTTCCTGAAACTGCCTTTCCAGACATCGCCGGACGGGTTGAGTTTGGATCACAAAGTGGAATCGAGTTTCCGCTTCCAGAGCGGGAGTTCATTTTCACCATATCTGCATGGAAACTATCGCCATGATATTCGGGGATGATTGCATCCCTGAGCGATCGTAGAGGAGTTCGGTTACAAACCGGGCTGCTAAGCCAACGGACGCGGCTCCGAAGTCGAAATGACGTTGAGTCGCATCCTGCGAAAGGAATACCAAGTATGTCCACAGGAAGCGCGTATTCAGGCGGCGCCAGCCGTATTGCGTTTGGAATGCTAACGGTCAGCGTGTTGTGCTGGTCGCAGACCGACCCTGGCCCTCGTACGGGCGCCGCTGCGGCGGGAGCCCCGATCAGCGGCCTTACCCTTAAGGAAGGCAAGTTTTTCACTTCCGGTTTAGTTTCTGAGCGCCTGGTCTAATCCCCCCGCCTTTCAGGCGGGCCGCTTTTAGCCACAGTGCTGCAAAATAGGGAGATGGCGGAATATCGGAGAAGTGCCCACGCGGTGTTCGACATTAAGTACCACGTGGTATGGATCACGAAGTATCGGTACAAAGTACTGAAAGGGCGCGTCGCGGAGCGAACGCGCGACTTGATCCGGCAGATCTGCGAGGCCCGGGATGTAACAATCGTGCGGGGCGCAGTTTCGCCGGATCATGTTCATATGCTGTTGTCGGTGCCGCCAGATCTGTCGCCGTCGAAGTTGGTGCAATACGTAAAAGGCCGGTCATCGCGAAGGATTCAAGACGAATTCCCCGAGATAAGGAAGCGTTATTGGGGTCAACATCTGTGGGCGCGGGGGTACTTCTGCGCGACCGTGGGCGCGGTGGATGAGAAGACGATCCAAGAGTATATTGAGAATCAGAAGTGGGATGAAGACGACCAAGGGTTTAAGATCACCGCGCCCGCGGAGCCTTGAGCCGGCTCTCAGCCGGGATACACTTCAGGCGGCTTTAGCCGCTCCCCGCGACTTTCAGTCGCAATTGAACCCCACCGCCTTTAGGCGGTGGTTGTTTAGACGCATTTTCTGAGATTTCCTCGGTCACCGGCACGATCGCGGGCACCGAACCGGGGCTGGGACCACGCTTCAACCTCGATAGTTGCGCCGGGTGCCACAAACACCCGGCAGTGGGCGGCTCAAGTCCGCCGGTGAACCCGCAAGTAAACCCAGCGCTCTCTTCGCAGCTCCAAGTGAATAACGTAACCAGCCTTAACATCCTGAGCCCCAACGGTCCGATCCGGGAAGTGAGGTACTCCACCGATGGCGGCGTTCACGATCTGTTCGTCATTTCCGGGCGAACAGATGCCCCGGCCGGGTGTTCTATTTCGCAGCCGGACTTCAAGACCGCGAGCACCGCCGGAGGTCCATTTCCGGGCATCCTTCGGTTCCGTATCCCCACTCCTACCTTTGGCCTGGGACTGATTGAAGCCATCGAGGACAATACGATTCTCGGAAACATAAGCACTTCGAAACCGTTCAGCATTCAGGGATCTGTCAACCGCAACGGCAATGATGGCACTGTAACGCGGTTTGGCTGGAAAGCGCAGAACAAGTCTCTCGTTATTTTCTCGGGGGAAGCCTACAACGTAGAACAAGGCATCACTAACGCCCTCTTCCCGGACGAGCGCGGCGAGTCGGGCTTGCCGGATCCGTGGGCATGCCGGGGCATTGTAGGCACGTCGAAGGATCACGTCCACTACGAAGAAACTCAGCCGCAACGGGTACTCGACGATGTAAACAATTTCGCTAACTTCATGAGGTTCCTCGCGCCTCCCACCCCGGTCTCGTCCTACGGCACGATATCCGCGGCGCAAATCAGCTTAGGCGAGGTCGCCTTCAACAAGGCCGGTTGCGCTACCTGCCACCTCAAATGGATGACCACCGGCAACCATAGCGCTGCGGCCTTGCGC
>JBKJLJ010000575.1:0-13917 GCA_046597015.1 Bryobacteraceae bacterium | reverse complement strand
ACCGTCAAGTCGCCGACCCCGATGCCTCCGCCAACGCACCACCCTCACCAGACCCTCCACCAAGACCACCAAGCCGCCCCAGCAAAGCCCACCCACCGTCAAGTCGCCGACCCCGATGCCTCCGCCAACGCACCAGCCTCACCAGACACTCCATCAAGACCACCAAGCCCGCTCCCAAAAGCCCACCCACCGTCAAGTCGTTGACCCCGATGCCTCCGCCAACGCACCAACCTCACCAGACCCTCCACCAAGACCACCAAGCCCGCCGCCCCAAAGCCCACCCACCGCCAAGCCGCCGCCCCGCCACTGCCGCTCCCCTATAGAATCACTGTTACCGCGACTCACCGGCCGCCCGTACGGAGATGGCCACGACAATCTCGCCACGCAAGCGCAATCCCCACCAATCGCCCAGCAAGCCCTCCCACCTGCCGCGGTCCAAAGGCAGGCCACCAACGCGTTCTGCACAAACCCGCGCCGAAGTCCCTGCCCTAAGCGCTCGGTCAATTCGCGCTCCCCCATCGAAATCCGTTGCGCCCAAATACCTTACCGACTAGACGGCATACGATTCAGTTCCATTCGGATCACTCCTGCAAAATAGCTCCGCCTAACGAGGAACCCACGCCGTCACACTTGCCGAAGACTCAAAATACTGCGCAAGGCGTGGCACCAACCGCAACCCTACAGCGCAGCCCGAGCTGCGAGGACTTGGGCGACAGCATCGTCGACCGTCGAAGCCAAGGCCGTTAGGTGGCCCATCTTCCGCCCAGCTCGGGCCGAATGCTTCCCGTACAAGTGAAGTTTCACTGCTGGAAAGGCGGCTGCACCTCCCCAATTCGGCTCGCCATCGTTCCAGAGGTCGCCGAGCAGGTTTGCCATCGCGGCAGGCCGAAGCAGTTCAGTCGACCCCAGTGGGAGACCACAAGTGGCCCGCAATTGCTGTTCGAACTGACTCGTCACGCAGGCATCAAAGGTAAAGTGACCCGAATTGTGCGGCCGCGGAGCGAGTTCGTTGATCAGCAAGCGCTCATCTTTCGTCAGAAAGAACTCAACGCATAAGACTCCCACCGCATCCAGCTGCTCCATCACCGCCCGAGCGATCGCCACCGCTTCGTTTCGTACCCGATCACTGACCCGGCCCGGCGCACGAGTAACGTCCAGAATATGATTCTGGTGGTCGTTCTCCACCACGCCGTAGTGAACAAACTCGCCATCTTCCCCGCGCGCGGCAACCACCGAGACCTCACAAGCAAAGTCAACCAGCGCCTCGAGCACACACTCTTGACCCTTCGCCCGCCGCCATGCCTCTTCCGCTGCCGAAGCGCTGTAAAGCTTCGTCTGACCTTTTCCGTCATACCCGAAGCCAGCGGTCTTCAAGATACAAGGCGTACCCAACGCCGATATCGCCGTTTCAAGATCGGCAAGGGAGTAAACCTCCCGAAACGGGGCTAACGGAAGCCCATTCTGAGACAGGAAACGCTTCTCGCGAATCCGATTCTGGGTCGTGTGGAGAACTTCCCCCCGCGGACGAACAAGCGAGTACTCGCTACAAGCGGCCGCCGTCTCAGCGGGGACATTCTCGAATTCGAAGGTGACGGCCCGAACCTGCGACGCAAATCGGCGCACCGCATCGAGATCCTCGTACGGAGCCACCATCTCCAGATCCGCCACTTGGCCCGTTGGCGTATCCGTGTCCGGAGAATACGTGTGGACGCGGTAGCCCATGCGCCGAGCGGCGATGGCAAACATCCTGCCCAACTGGCCGCTGCCTAGAATCCCAACGGTACTTCCCGGCAATATGGGGCGCGACGTCATGGCAACGTTTGCTCGCGAACCATATCCGATAAGCCGCGACGATATGCATGCAGCTTGGACCGCAGTTCCGGACGGGTCGTCGCGAGAATCTGAATCGCTAGCAAGGCTGCGTTGATCGCCCCAGGTTTGCCTATCGCCAGGGTACCAACTGGAATCCCTCCGGGCATCTGGACGATCGAAAGTAAGGAGTCCATGCCCTTCAGCGCAGGACTCTCAATCGGCACGCCAAGGACCGGAACCGTCGTCTGCGCCGCAACCATCCCCGGGAGATGGGCGGCACCGCCCGCGCCGGCAATGATCACTTGAAGCCCTCGGTCCTCCGCTGAACGCGAGTACTCCGCAAGCAACTCCGGCGTCCGATGCGCCGAGACTACCTTGCACTCATGCGCTACACCGAAATGGGAGAGCATCTCGTCGGCATGAAGCATAGTATCCCAATCGGATTTGCTGCCCATAATCACGCCGACGAGAAGTTCCTCCATCATGCTGGGCTACTGGCCCTGGCCGAGTGAGAAGTCGGCTCGGCCATTAAACGTACACAGGCTCTCATACTTAACGAAGTCGTACCCGGCATCAAGCAGCGCCTGCAGTTGAGCGATGACTTGTGCGTGCGTCACTGGACCGTTCTCCGTGACCGAGGACATAAACCGGCAGCGCCAAGTATCGCAGGTCAAAGTGTCCGGAAAACCATTGGGCCACACTTTGACGCCACGGTTGGACAACATCACCAGTTTTACTCCGTCGATCGCGACCTTCGACAGAGTATTCCCAAAGACTTCCGCCGACTCGGGGACCACATTAATGAAGATGTCAACGCCGACCTGCTCCTTAACTTCCGGTACATAATGCGAAACCCGGTCAGTCAAATCCTGCGTCGTCCCGTTGCTGTAACGCACGACTTTGAGTTTTTCCGGTTCCTTGCCCACATTAGCGGCTACAGCCTGCGCAAACTCTTTGGTGCCCACTTTCTGGGTAGAAACTCCTTCCGTAAACACGTCGTAGGTGTGGATCCCGTCTTCGAGCGTCCGAAGCCACGCGTTGTGAACGCGCTCGGCGATATCGGCTTGACCAATGTGAACGAGCATCATCACAGAGCCAAGGAGCAACCCCGATGGATTGGCAAGGTTCTGGCCCGCGCGGCGGGGGGCCGATCCATGGATCGCTTCAAACATCGCATACTTCACGCCAATGTTCGCCGAACCGGCCAGGCCAACCGAGCCGGCAATCTGTGCGGCCACGTCAGAAAGGATGTCGCCATACAAGTTCGGCATCACGATCACGTCGAATATCTCCGGCGTATCGGCCAGCTTCGCCGCACCGATGTCCACAATCCAGTGCTCGTTCTCGATCTGGGGATACTCGGGCGCGATCTCATCGAACACCTTGTGAAACAACCCATCAGTGAGTTTCATGATGTTGTCTTTCGTGAAACAGGTCACTTTCTTGCGATTGTTCCGCACCGCGTACTCGAACGCATAGCGCACAATCCGCTCGCAACCAGGCCGCGATATCAGCTTCAGACACTGGTAAATGTCCTGGCTCTGGCGATGTTCGATGCCAGCGTAGGTATCCTCTTCGTTCTCACGAACGATGACGACGTCCATTTTGGGGTGCAACGTATCAACGTACGGGTGATACGCTACGCAAGGCCGTATGTTGGCATACAGACCCAGCATCTTGCGGGTGGTGACATTGAGACTCTTAAATCCGCCGCCCTGGGGCGTGGTAATCGGAGCCTTCAAGAAAACCTTGGTGCGGCGCAGCGACTCGATCGCGCTGGGTTCAATTCCGGAAGAGTTGCCACGGAGGTAAACCTTCTCGCCGATTTCAATCGTTTCGATATCGAGGCGGGCACCCGCCTCCTTCAGGATATGGAGGGTAGCCTCCATGATCTCGGGACCGATGCCGTCGCCGTGGGCGACTGTGATGGGAGTATTCGTGGACATAAGATTGAAACGATGCTTAACTCTCTACGATAAGTCCCTTGGCCCTCGAACAGCAACTCCGGCCCCAACCGCCGCCAACCATCCTCGGAAGCTGATCGTTGCTTAAAACGGAATGTCGTCGTCACTCACGCCACCATCCCCCTGCTCAACGCGTCCTAGCCTCCGGTTGAAGATGATGTTCGAATCCTCCCCCTTCGAAGTTTTGGAGATCTCCAATTCCAAACCCCGAAGCGAAGCCAGATGGGAAGGAAGGCTGGAAAACTGCGGCAGGTTCAAACCGCAAACAGTCAGTTCCTGTTTTACGTATTCGATCGTATTCTCGGTAATCGCGCGATACTTCCAAAGCAGCCGGTTTTGGAACGTAGCGCCCATGATGCGCAAGGTCCATTTCAGCATCGGGTTGCCACTACTCTTGGATTGGGTCAACTCGACCTTATCGACCCTCACCTCATACCTTCCGTCCGGTATGGCGTTCCAAGTCTCCTGTTCGGTCACCACTTCGTTTTGGTACATCTCGTCAAAAAAGCGGAGATCCACCCGCGAGTCGACCATCACCCCATTCATAGCTCAACCACTCGGCGATTGAAGTACACGTCCGATTTGTCACCTTTGGTGACCCTGCTCACTTCCAACTCAATCCCTTGCAACTCGCTCAAGCGGCGCCCAAGATGAGAAAATCGGTCGAGCGTGAGACCGCACGTCAGCAGTTCCCGCTTCGTAAAACGAATTGTATTCACGGTGATCACGCGACGCTTCCAGATCATTCGACCGGTAAGTTCGCCCGTCGCCACCCGCAGTCCATACTTTAGAACCGGGTTGCCAGTCGACGCCAGCCCTAGTTCCAAATCGGTAATCTGAACGCGGTATCGACCATCCGGAACCTCCCGGAAAGTGGAAACATACGTCGTTTGCGAATTGAAACTTGGGTTGAACCGGCTAAGGTCCATCGGATCTTGGACCGGGTCGGGAATCGAATCAAATAGGGAAACGAATTCAGGCATAACAATTACCTCCGCATCAGTTGGAAGCAACTATCGCGCCAATTCTAAATTACTGAAAATACTACCCCTAAAAATCAATATCCCGATTTGGCACAAAACTCTGTCCCGATTTAGAACGGGACGTCATCGTCGCTAATCCCGGCATCAAAGGGAGATCCCCCGCCGGAACTCGGCGTCGCAGCAGCACGCGGAGCCGAAGCCCGGGGACCAGACATCATCCGAGGTTCCTGATTGAAACCGGCATCTCCACCACCACTCTCGCCGCCCCGCCCGCCTAGCAGAATCACATCATCGGCCACAACTTCGGTCGAATACTTCTTCTGGCCATCCTTGTCTTCGTAGCTCCGCGTCTGCAGCCGGCCCTCCACGTAGACCTGCTTCCCCTTCGTCAGGTACGGTGCCAGATTTTCCGCACGCCAGAATATGACATTCGACCAGTCGGTCTCTTCCTTCCACTCGCCAGTCGCCTGGTCCTTGTACCGACGGCCCGTCGCCACCGAGAACCGAGTCATAGATACGCCCGAGGGCGTGAATTTCGTTTCGGCGTCTCGGCCGAGGTTCCCGACCAGAATCACCTTATTGACGCTACGCGATGCCATAATGCTTGAACTCTAGCATAGCGAGCGCCATTGCGGAGCCCTAGCCGGGGACTATCGCTAGTACTCTTCAGCGATCCCAAACGTGAAATAACCAAACTCCCCTGTTGCATCGCCATGAATCTGGTTCATAATCGGGTTATCCACTGGCTGGCGGTGTGCTAGCTGGCGACTAGGTTGTCACCGTTCGGCTGAGGGAAATAGTGCCGTTGAATTTGTGAGGGAAAGTGCGTCGTTTGCTCATGCTCAAACGCGACTCGCTCCGGCCTCTGCTGCTGGTCAGCCTGCCGCTTATTCTTTGCCTGCCCGCTGGGGCACAGACCGTAATGAACGGGAACGGCGGCCCCGTCCGTCTCTTTGGCACCGACATGGCCGTGTTCGAAATGAAGGAGGCGCGGCAAGATCTACCCTGCCACGTCACCCCCTCGAATAAGGCCCTCGTTGGCTTTGACCTAAAGTTCCATGCCGGTTTTGAGGTAACCGTCCCTCTCAAAGAACTGGCGGGCCAGGAAAATCTTCTCACGATTATTTTTCGAGTCTCCTCCCTCGAAACCCCCGATAGCCCCGTCTATTTCACCCAAAAGGTCAGGGTACCTGCAATTGAGGAAGAGGCCAAAGGCGAAGCGTCACTCTACGGCGGCTTCGATCTTGGCGAAGGAAAATACCACGTCGACTGGCTCATGCGCGATCGCGCCGAACGCGTTTGCTCCAACTTCTGGGACGTCGACGCCGCACTCACGAGCAAAGACAGCCAAATGGCCATGGTCATCCCGTCTCGTTCGATCCGAGCCTCCGATCAGGAGAGCTTTAAGGATGAGCCACCCATCGAGCGAACCTCCAACGAAGAACCAATCAACGTAAAGATTCTTCTCAACTACGCCCCCCAGAATCCCCGCAGTACCGTCATGCGGTCGGTCGACACGACGGCACTGGTCTCGATTCTGCGTTCCATCGCCCGTGAGCCTAAAATCGGCAAATTCTCCCTCGTCGCCTTCTCGATGGCCAGTCAACAGGTTCTCCATCGCCAGGAAAACGTGGATCGTCTCGATTTTCCCGCCCTCGGCGATGCCCTCAACAAGATGAAACTCGGCACCGTCGACCTCAGCAAGTTGGCCGTCAAGCACAGTGAAACCCAGTTTCTGAGCGAGCTGATCCGTTCCGAACTTGGCGGAACGAACAAGGCCGAGGCCATTATCTTCGCCGGTCCCAAAGTGATGCTCGAACAGAATGTCGAAGCCGAGACGTTGAAAGAGGTCGGCTCCCTGGATTATCCGCTCTTTTACTTGAACTACAACCTCTACCCAGCTCAGATCCCTTGGCGCGACTCCATCTCTCACGCCGTGAAATTCTTCAAAGGCCAGGAGTACACTATCAGTAAACCGCGCGATCTCTGGTTCGCTACTTCCGAAGTGGTAAACCGTATCGTGAAGACGCGCACGGCCCGTCTCGCTCAAAATTCACCGACCCAATAGACTTCACGATATTCGCAAACCGCCGAAACGGCTTCCGCTCGCTTACGTCAACCTCAATAGAGGAATTGTTCAGGGAATCATGAAGTTCGCTATTTACTCTCTCCTAGCCCTTTCCGCCCTCCCGTTGGCGGCCCAACCGTCCGATCCCCAGCGACTTGCGCCCTATGTCCCTTCGCCAAAGGAAATCATCGAGCGAATGCTCGAATCGGCCAACGTGAAACGGGGCGAGGTAGTCGTTGACCTCGGGTGCGGCGATGGCCGAATTCTCATCACCGCCGTCCAAAAGTTCGGCGCAAAAGCCGTCGGCGTGGAACTGAACCCTAAACTGGCCAAAGAAGCGACCGAGATGATCGCCCGCCTCGGACTCCAAAACCATGCCAAGGTCATCCGCGGCGACATCTTCGAAGTCGACCTCAGCCAAGCCGACGTCGTTACCCTCTACCTAACAACCAATTTCAACGAAAGACTCCGACCCAAATTCGAGCAATCCCTTCATCCCGGAGCCCGCGTGGTCTCCCACGATTACGGCATCCGTGGCTGGAACCCCGTCGATGTACAAGAGGTCTTCGTCCACAATCGCCGTCACAAAATTTACCTCTATCAAGTCGGACCCAGGAAAAAATAGTCGCTTCGCGGTAGCCTGAGAGGATGTCCAAATTTGATGTGGTCGGCGTGGGCCTAAACGCGACCGACACCCTACTCCTCGTCCCCAAATTCCCGGCCTACGCCGGCAAAGAACCTTTCGTCGAAGAGATGTTCTCGCCGGGAGGCCAGGTCGCCAGCGCCATGGTCGCCTGCGCCAAACTCGGTCTCCGCGTCAAATACATAGGAACCATGGGGGACGATGAGCGTGGCCGCATCCAGTGGGACAGCCTCCTCGGCACCGGAATCAACCTCGACGACGTCCAAGTCCGACGCGATTGCGCCAACCAATCCGCCTATATCGTCATCGATCAATCCACCGGCGAACGCACCGTGCTATGGCGCCGCCCCGATGGCCTCCGCCTCCAACCCGAAGAAATCCGACCCGAAATGATCACCGGCTCCCGGCTCCTCCACATCGATGGCCACGACACCCCCGCCGTTGCCCGTGCCGCCGAAATCGCCCGCGCTCACGGCATCCCCGTCACCGTCGATGTCGACACCGTCTACCACGGCTTCGATCGCGTCCTACCCAATATCGACTACCTTATCACCAGCTCCGAATTCCCGCCCCAGTGGACCAACGAACGCGATCCCTTCCGTGCCCTCGTCATGATCCAGCAGGAGTTCGGCATGAAGGTCGCCGCCATGACCCTCGGTGCGTTCGGCGCCATCGCCCGGATGGACGGCCAATTCGTCTACTCCCCCGCCTTCGTCGTCGATTGCCTCGACACCACCGGCGCCGGTGACGTCTTCCATGGCGCCTTCTGCTACTCCGTCCTCGCAGGCTACAGCCTCCGCGACGCGCTCGACTTTTCCAACGCCATGGCAGCCTTGAATTGCATGGAAATCGGAGCCAGAGGCGGAATCCAGGACGCCGCCGCCGCCCGCTCCCTCATCGCCTCCGGCCAACGCCGCAGCAAGAAAGACTTCGTCCAAAGAGCAGCCTCCTAATTCCAGACAACCCCATGATTCCTCTTCGCGACACCCAACCGAGCTACTCCTTTCCGCTAGTCACCATCGGCCTGATCGCTCTTAACGTGCTCGCGTTCCTTTACGAATTCTCCCTCGACGAATTCTCCCTCAACCATTTCCTACTCGAATACGGCTTCGTCCCCCGCCACTTCCAGTGGGTGGACATCATCACCGGTATGTTCCTCCACGGCGGCTGGCTGCACCTCATCGGCAACATGTGGTTTCTCTGGATCTACGGCGACAACGTCGAAGACATCCTCGGCCACTTCAAGTACCTCCTGTTCTATCTCCTCTGTGGGGTCGCCGCCACGCTTCTCCAATACCTGTTCGCGCTCGACTCCCGCGTCCCCACGATCGGCGCCAGCGGGGCCATTGCGGGCGTCATGGGCGCCTATCTCGTCAAGTTCCCCCACTCGAAGATCGTCACACTCGTCCCCATCATCATCTTCTTCACGACCATGGAAATCCCCGCCTGGCTCATCCTCGCCTACTGGTTCGTCCTCCAGTTCTTCAGCGGCGTCGGTTCGGTCGGCCAATCCCATCTCAACCAAAGTGGAGTCGCCTGGTTCGCCCACATCGGCGGCTTCGTCGCCGGCATCGCGCTCATTCGGCTCCTCCGGCCGAAACAACGCTACGGCTCCCGCCCGGACCTCGCATGGTAACCATTCACTTCTACACCCGCGCCGGATGTCACCTCTGCGAAGTCGCCGAAAAGACCCTCCGCCATGCCCAGTCCGAACTTGGCTTCGCCGTCACCGTCGTTGACATCGATTCCGACCCCACCCTCCGCGCTCTCTATAACGACGACGTACCCGTGACCCTCCTCCCCAACGGACGTCGCTTCTCTAACTTCTTGGACCCGATTGAACTTCGCCGGCAACACTCGCTCCTCGAGGCAAATCCACAATAGTTCGCCCGCGGCTCCCTGGCCGCCGGCTTTGGACCCATCCAAATCAAACAACACTAGCCTTCGTTTTCCAGCGGGGTCACCGGATCAATGAACGGCCACGTCAACATCCCCAGCACGTACACCCCCGCCATAATCGAAATGAAAAGGTTCCAATTGTTGTTCGTGTTGCGAAGGATAATCCCGCCCATCACCGGAGCCACGAATCCGGCAATATTGCCCATCATGTTCATCGACCCCGACAGCGTGCCAGCATACTTGCCGCCCACGTCCATGCAAGCGCCCCATGCGTTCGGCATCACCAGGTCGTTGCAAAAGCTCGACAGCCCCAATCCCACCATCGCCCACAGCGGATCTTTCACCTGAATCGCGATAAACATCATCACCGCCGCCCCGCCGAAGCCAAACGTCGAAATCGTCCGCCGCGACTTGCCGATATTATTCCAACGTCGCGATAGCTTCGTCGACAGGAACCCGCACGTCAACGACCCCACTCCGCCCAGGAACAGCGGCAGAATCGCGTAATAGCCGCTCGTCATCCGGTCGACGCCGTGGTACTCCTGCAAATACGTCGGCAGCCACGTCGGGTAGAAATACCAAGGGAAGCTTAACAGGAAATACTGCAACCACAACAGCCAAACGCTCCTCGAACTCAACATCTTCCCCCACGGCACATTACCGTGCCCCGACGCTGGGTGCGCCGTCGCCGCAATCAACTTCCGCTCCGCCGCATTCACTTCTGGATGCTCCTGCGGATTATCCCGGAACCAACGATAGAAGAATAACGCCCAAATGCTCCCAACCATACCGAACACGGTAAACGCCATCCGCCAATCCATTACCTTGAAAATCCAGTTCACCAGCGGCGGCGTAAACGCCCCGCCCCACCGCGCCGCCATCCAAAGAATCCCCTGCGCCCGCACCCGTTCTTCCAAAGGCAACCAAGTCGAAAACGCCTTCGTGATGTTCGGAAAGCAACCCGCCTCCCCCGCCCCAAAAAGGAACCGCGTCGCCAGCATCGACCAGTAGTTAAACATCCACCCCGTGGCCGCCGTAAAGAAACTCCACCAAATCACGATCCGCATCAACACCTTCCGCGGACCCATCCAGTCCCCCAGCCATCCCCCAGGGATCTCAAACAGTGCGTAGGCCACCGCAAACGCGCCAAACACGTAGCCCATCTGGGCCTTGTCCAATCCTAGGTCCTTCGATATCTCGGGCGCGGCCATCGAAATGCAAACTCGGTCTATGTAGGCCAGAATCGCCAGCGTTACCGCAAACCAGATCACCTTCCGTCTGGCGTTGCTCGCGGGCAGCGCGGTTTCTTGCGTAGTTTTCGTTATGGGTTGCATCAATGTGCCTCAGTTCCTCGATCTAGCCCCTCGCAGAACAATCGAGAGAAAAAATAGTAGACAAGAGCACAATCTTATCAGTGATCCGGGGTAGCTTTTTTGGCAAAAGCAGTTTATAAACAATGAGTAGGTATGGCAGTGCAAAGTTCTCGAGCGATCCAGGTGTATAAGCGATTCGGCCTCGTCTTGGCCTTGACCATTGTTGGCGCGTACGCCGCGATGAATCTAACCGGACAGCAAGGCGTCTCCGCGCTCTTCGGCAAGTGGCATGAGCTCGAGAGGATCCAACACGAAAACGCCTCTCTCGCCGGCAAACTCGAAGAACGAAAGGAAAAGCTTCGTATTCTCAAAGAGAGTCCCGCCCAGCAACAACTCGAAATCCGCCGCCTACTGAAGCGTCTCAAACAGGGCGAAACGATTTACGACGTGCCTGACCCCGAGCCAGAAACCGTTAAATAGCCGCTAGCTCGTCAACTGCCGCCACGCATCGTCAAACAGCGTCTGCGCCGCCTCCGCCGTCCGTGCCTCCACCGCCAACCGCAGCAGCGGCTCCGTGTTCGAACTCCGCACATGCAGCCACCGGTCCGCCCAACTCAATTTCAACCCATCCATCCGGTTCGTCTCCGCATCAGGAAATCCCTCTTCCAGAGACTGCATCAACGTCCCCAACCGCCCGTGCTCAAACGCCACCTTCCCGCTCAGCCGCGTATACCGCGGTAACCCCGCCACCAACTGCGATACCGTCTTCCCCGTCTCCGCCATCAAATCCAGCACCAGCGCCATCGCCGTATAGCTATCCCGGCACAAATGCACCGCCGGATAAATGATCCCGCCCGACGAACCCTCCCCCCCAATCGCCGCCCCCACCGCCTGCATCATCTCCACCACATTCGCCTCTCCCACCGGCGTCCGATACACCTTCCGCCCATGCGCCAACGCAATGTCGTCAATCGCCGCCGAAGTCGTCAGATTCACTACAACATCCCCCGGCGTATACGCCAGCGCCCGATGCACCGCCAACGCCAACACATCGTCGTTGTCCAGCACCTGCCCCGTCTCATCGCAAATCGCCAACCGGTCCCCGTCCGGATCCTGCCCAAACCCCACATCCGACCCGCTCCGCCGCACCAGCTCCGCCAACTCCGTCAACGTGTCCGGCCGCGGCTCCGCAATCCGCGGAAATACCTTCGTCGGGTCCACCGAAATCGCCTCCAACTGCGTCCCCAAAACACTCCCCAAAAAACGAACCGACAGCTCCGACCCCGCCCCGTTCACCCCATCCAAGGCCACCCGGAACCGTCGCCGTCGAATCGCGTCCGCGTCCACCCGGCTCAACACCCGCGCCAAATGCAGCGCCGGCGCCGTCGTTAAATCCTGCCGTACCGCCCGGATCTCGTCGTTCCCCGCCCGCGCAAAGTCGCTCTGATGAAACAGGTCCAACAACTCGCTCCGTTCGTAGTGGTTGAAAAACAGCCCCTCCCGGTTGAACAGCTTCAGCGCGTTGTACTCCGGCGGATTGTGCGACGCCGTCAACGCCATCCCACCCCGCGCCCGCGTATGCGCAATGTAAATCTGAATCGTCGGCGTCGGAATCACGCCCAGATCAATCACCTCGCACCCCGCCGCCAACAACCCGCAGTTCACCGCATGCGTCAGCATCTCCCCCGACGTCCGCGTATCCCGCCCAATCACCACCCGCCCCTTCCCCACATAAGTCCCAAACGCCTGCGCATAACTCGCCCCCAGCCCCGGCGTCAGAAACCCGCCAATCACCCCCCGCACCCCCGAAACCCCCACCTTCAGCAAATGTTCACGCGCCATTAGTGCAAACTCCTTACCCGCTCCAGCAAGCTCTCAAACAGCTCCCGCGGCTCCGCCCCCCGCTGTTCCGCGATCACCCGAATAATCGGCTCCGTCTGGCTCACCCGCACATGGAACCAACGGTCCGGCCACGAAATCCGCAGACCGTCGCTCCGGTCCATCCGCCCGTCCGGATACAGCCCTTGCAACTCAATCAACAACGCCGGAATGTTCGAACTCGTCAGGGGAATCTCGGCTTTCAAAATATGGTGCTTCGGATAACCCGCCAAAATCTCGCTCACTGATTGCCCTCGCTGCCGCATCATCGTCAGAATCGCCAACATGCTCGCGATCCCGTCGTACACAAACCGGAACCGCGGCATCATCACCGCCCCCGTCCCCTCCCCCGCCAACGCAATCTGCTCCGGCCGATAAGTCGACAGCGCATCGATCGCCGCCTGCCGCCCCACCGGCACCCGCAGCACCCGTCCCCCGTGCCGCGCCGCCACATCCTCCAGCAACGCCGTGCTCGACAAATTCGCAATCACCAACTTCCCCACGCTCGCCGGCAACAAGTGGTCCGCCAGCATCGGCAAAATCAACTCCTCGCTGATCCCCCGCCCCTGCTCATCCGCCAGCGCCACTCGATCCGCGTCCATGTCAAAAAGGAACCCCGCGTCCGCCCCCAACGGCCTCATCAACGGACCCAACTGCAACTCCACAATGCTCGCGCTCGTGTTCGGCGTATGCGCCACCGTCCGCCCATCCACCCGCTCATTGATCAGAATGAACCCGCACCCAAACCGTTCATTCATCCGCCGCAAAATCAGCGCGCTCGTCCCATTGCAACAATCCACCACCACCTTCAACGGCCGCAACGAGGCCAAATCAAACACCCGCGCCAAATCGTCCAGATACGCATCAATCGCCGTATCTACCACCGTCAACTTCCCCAGCCGATTCCACTCTTCATACCGGAACCGCCGCAGGTGGTAGATGTCGAGCAACTCCCCCGCCTCAGCCGTATTCAGGTAGATCCCGCTCGGCCCAAAAAATCGCAGCGCGTTCCAGTCGATCGTGTTGTGCGACGCGCTAATCGCAATCCCCCCCGCCGCGTCCAACCGCTGAATCGCGTGCTGCACCACCGGCGTCGACACCACCCCCAAATCGATCACGTCGTGCCCACAACCCAGCAACGACGCCACCACCCCTTCCCGCATCATGTTCCCGCTCAGCCGCGGACCCCGGCCCAGCACCACCGGCCGCCCCGGCTCGAGAAATGTCCCAAACGCCGCGGCGAAATCCATCACATGGGTCGCCGTCAGCCCCTTTCCCACGATGCCACGCAGGCCAACGTGAGAAATTCGAAGTGCGCTATTCACTCGCCTACCAGCCGAATCTTCCCAAACGCTTC
>JBKJLJ010000544.1:0-6831 GCA_046597015.1 Bryobacteraceae bacterium | reverse complement strand
ATCAGGGTGGGTAACGGTTATTTTGGTCTTCAGTGAAAACAGTATGTAGGGTTGAACATTGTCTTCCGAGTTTGCGATTTCCCGAATTTCGTGAAATCTCTATATGTAGTTGTCTATAAAAGGGTTATATCTCGCTAGTGGCTCGTTTTGGATGGGTTCGTTTTTGTCGGACCGTGTTCCGGACTCGGTCCGGGTCCCTGCCTTGAGCAGGCCACTATCGGGTGGGTTCGCTTTTGAACTCCGCCTAGGGTGGCTGCGTCGACTTTCAGTTTCAGGAATCTTGTGAAAACATTCTAAGTCTATGAATTAATTACTGTTACATGGCCTTTGTGATTCGATTGCCTTGGGTTCGTTTTTGGCGCCTTGCGTGAATGCCACACGAAATCGCCGGAGCCGTCAAAGGAGAATATCCCCAAACGTGGCATGGGTTCCTCGGTTCTAATTTACGACGGCGGAAGTACCCAATCGGACGATCGCCGATTGGCCACAACGAATAACCACATTGTCTTCAATGAGATGCCGACAACTTATTTATTTTTTCTCCTCGTGATGCCGATGGAATTGCCGCCTGCGCAGGCTTTCGTGTTCAGGATGGGCTTAAAAATTGTGCGATAGACACCTATTCACGGGAATGGCGCCAGCACTAAACCCCATACAACTCGCTGACCCTTCGGCGGATCGAACGTGGGGTGTACGTCTCCCAGTCACCACCCTGGCGGATCTTCTCTCGGAGGGCGGTGGCCGATACTTCATCGACGCCATAGCCAAGCGGCATGGTGTGGATGCGAGACGCTAAGTGGTCCGGCGGTCGATATTCGCCGTTCCTGGCGGCCACGAGAAGTTCGTATTCCTGCAGTTGCTCATCGATCGGTTCGACGCCATCGTAATCCCAGGAGACGATTCGCTCGGCGGCATCCCGCCCACAGACGACGTAGAGCGTTTCCAGTCCCGGCAGGCGCCGTCGACATTCCCGCACCATCTCAATAAAGAGCCCGCCTTCGGTCACCGCGGCCGACATTCGCGGATCATCAATGGCCATGCGGATCAATTCAAGACGGTCCGCCAAGGTGACCCGATCGTAGGATTTGTGCGGAAACGACCGGGGAAGGACGAACGAAACATGCTCTGCCCACTGCAAAGCGGCGCGGGCGAGCTCGAGGTGGGCGGTGGTGATGGGGTGGAAGCTGCCGGGGAGCAGCGCAAGGCTGCGGAGGTTTTCTGTAACTGGAATGGCCTGCATGTCGTACTCTGATGTAGAGCGATATGTTTACTTGGATCTGCCCGCAATGTGGCGCTGAAGTGCCGCCATCGATGAGTGTCTGTCCGCGTTGTGCGCCGCGTTCGGCTGCACCGCCGTCTGAGCCTGCCGCGGTTCCGGCGGTCGCGCCGATTCCGGTCCCGGTTGCAGCGCCGATTCCGACGCCTACCCCGACCCCGGTTTATCTGCCACCAGCGCCTGAGCCTCTACAATACCAAAGGCCTCCGGTTGCACCACAAGTTCCTTATGGGGCATATGCACCGCCGGAACCGGTCGCTCAGAGGACACTGAATCCGATTCTGGTGGTCGCCATGGTGGCGGTCGGCCTTCTAGGAGCGGGGTATTTGGCTTACACCTATCTCCTGCCGTCCTCGCAGGCCAAGCAGGAAGCGGCAGCGGCCGCAAAATCGGCCTTGCTCGATGCCAAGGGGGACAAGACCAATCCTCTGACCAAGCACATTGAAGTGACGGGTTTTCGAATCCGCGAAGATAAAAGCCAGAAACTGACGGTGCAGATGGTGATCGTCAACCATGGCGCCGCAGACATCACTGGCCTTGAGATGCAGGTGGGGCTTTACGCGAAAGGAAACCTCGTGGTCGAATTTCCAGTGAAGGTGAAGTCCTTAGGACCCTACGAAGTGGCTCAAGGAACGGGTACCGCCACCACCAAGCTTCGCGCTTACGAGCTTCCGGATTGGCAGTTTTTGACGCCTAAATTTGTGATCACCGCACCGTAACGGCGGCCATTTGACTTCCTGTTGGATAGGTCAGTTGGTCGGTGGGCATACCGGAGGTGTGCCACCGACTCGCAATAGGTTCTCGCGGGCCTGAACTTGGCAGGGGTCTCGCTCCAGAGCCCTGATGAAATCAGCTTTGGCCGCCTCCGACTGGCCTAAAGCCTCCAGTGCCACACCGCGGTTCAAAATCGCTTTGGGATCCTCGGGACGCTGCGCCAGGGCCTTGCCAAACTCACCCAACGCTCGGGCGGGATCACCTTGCTGGAGGTACGCTCTCCCCTTCAAGGACGCAATCGACGCATCCCCCGGCGCTATTTGTTCGGCGGCAGCCAGGATGACTAAAGCGTCGGCCGGGGCCGCCAACCGAGCCAGTTGGAGCCGAGGCCGCAGTTTATCAGGGGCCGCCTCCATCGCCTCCTGCCAAAGTCCCGCTTCACTACGCCAGACAACCGCTCGAGCGCCGGACAGCAAAGCCAACACGAGCACAACCGCCAATTGCGACCGCTTCGGCAATACGTATGCCGCGGCCAGACAGAAAGCGGTCATGGGCAAGTACATGCGCCGCCAAGCGATCAGGTCAGCAGCCGGGAGCACGGACGAACTCGGCAAGAGCAGAACCACTCCAACCGCGAACCAACGCCCGGCTGGATGGCCCCGCCACAGTGCCACCCCGGTCACCACGGTCAATACGATCCACCCCAGCACGCCCGCCTCGAACCCTGCCGCCGGTGCCGCCGGGTCGAGGGTTAACCCAAACGGAACCACGCAACGGAGGAGATAGCTCCAGATCACCGTCGCTTGCTCCAGGAAATATTGTCCCGGGGAGATCCCCGCATCAAATCCAGATCCCGCCCCGACCACTACTTTGGTCGCATACAAAACACGCAGACCAGCCGCTACGCTCAGGGCGAGCATCGCGCCGATTGGCCCCCAGGCAGGTCGCAAGAGCGCCAGCGCCAAGGGAAAGGCGACGCATTCTTCCTTCGCGAGGAGGGCCGGCACAAACCAGGCGACCGCCTCCCATTGCCGCTCTCGCGTCCAGGCATCGAGCGCGGCTAAACAGAGTAGGGTCGCCAGCAGCGAGCTCCGCGCGAAGACATAGTGAATTGGTTCGCTCAGCAACGGATGAACCGCAAACAGGAACGGAGCCACCCAGGCAATATCAGCGGGCAACACCCGACGGGCGACGCGGTCCAGCAGCCAGACGCAGATCAGATGCCCAGCCAGGTTGAACAAGTGCCATCCACCCAGCCAATGATTGAGCAAAAAGGAGAGATAGGTCAGCGGCCGCGTCTGCTCCAGCCGCAAAAAATCGGCCCATGCCGGCGGCTTTGCGAGGAGAGAGTAGTCATCAAAGACGAAGACTCCCGGCAGCGCCAAGGCGTGCGGCAGAATTGCCAGAAGAAAAAGTGACCAACGTGGTAGCAACCCTAGTTAGCATAACGTGAAGGGCTTCAACTTCGACGGACATCGCTTCCAATCCATCAGTTGGTAGCGCTGATGGGTGAGAATGGAGAGTTGTATATGCGCTACCACCCTGTAAATTTCGCTGGAGTTCTGATGACCGGTGTCTGCCGATCTGTGCAGGAAGAGGTTGCGGGTTGACGAAGAAGAAGGCGCGGCAACTGGCAATTTTGGCCACCCTGGATGAGCTCTACCCGAACGTTACTTGTGCGTTGCATCACAACAGCCCTTGGGAGCTTTTGGTCGCGACCATTCTTTCGGCACAGTGCACCGACGAGCGTGTCAACCTCGTCACTCCCAATCTTTTCGCCAAGTATCCGACCATGACCGACCTGGCCCATGCACCGCTATCCGAGGTGGCGGCGCTCGTGCATTCAGCCGGTTTTTTCAACAACAAAGCGAAGAACATTATCGGCGCGGCGCAACGCATTCTTACCGCCTACGGCGGCGAAGTGCCGCAAACCATTGAGGACCTGCTTACGGTACCCGGTGCCGCCCGCAAAACGGCCAACGTTGTCCTTGGAACGTGCTTTGGCATCGCCAGTGGGGTGGTGGTGGATACCCATGTCTCGCGAATTTCGCAACGCCTGGACTTGACCCGCGAAAGCACACCCGAGAAGATCGAACGAGACCTGATCAAGATTCTGCCCCAGGGCCGCTGGATCCAGTTTTCTCATCAATTGATTCATTTTGGCCGCCAAATCTGCGTCGCGAGAAAGCCCCGCTGCGGGGAATGCCGGCTGGCGGAACTTTGTTACTCCGAGGATAAATTGGCATGAGACTGGGCCTGTTCTTATTGTTCCTGCTTGGCGGCTGCACGCCTGTGCCCCAGTGGTATGCGATCCCGAACCAGAGCACCACCCGGCCAGAGACGGAACCGGCCGGCATTGGCAGTTTCATGACGTTTGGGGATAGACGAGCGCCCGACCATATCATTTCGGACATCGTCGCTGGCTCCGGTACGGAGGTGTGGCGATGGACCAATCAGAAGCCGACGCTAAAATTCGTCGTACTGGAAGCAGCGAGTCGCTGGACGTTTCAGGCCGCGTTCGCTTTGCCGGAGGCGACGTGGAAGAAAACGGGGCCGGTGACTTTGCGTGTGTACGTCAACGAACAGCTGATCGCTACCGCCGCTAACCTTCCCGCCGGACGCCATGAGCTGCGTTGGCCGGTTCCGGCCGGGCTGCTGAAGGCCAACACCGAGACCATCGTCCGGCTGGAAGTTGACAAGATTTTTATCGCCGAGACGGACCAAGCCCGCCTCGGCATGATTCTGGAAAACGCGGGATTCGTCAAATAATGGGCCAAGTTCTCTACATTCTTCTCGGCTGGCTCATCACAGTTACGGGAGCCTATGCCCTCGGCCGGATTCTATGGTGCCGCCTTGGTGTCCGGTTCACCAAGGACGAGGAAATCGCGTTTTCGTTTCTGCTCGGGGCCGCCGCTTACTCGCTGGTAATTTTCTTTCTCGGCATCTTCCATCTTTACTATCGCGGTGTTTTCATCGGCCTGGCCGCCGTGCTGCTCTTGTCTGCTTGGCGCTTGGGAGCCTTGACCCTGCCCGTTGACCGCTTCCCTCCCCTGCCACGCTGGCTCAGCCGCAGCGCCGGCTTGATCGGCGGTCTTTTCGGATTGCTCTATCTTTCGAACGCGATGGCGCCGGAGGTGAGCCCTGACGGCAGCACCTACCACCTCGGTCTGGTGGCTCGGTATTATCGCGAGCGCGGCATGGTGCCCGTTCACACGAACTTTTATGCCGCCCTGAGCCAGGGGGTCGAGATGCTGTTCGTGTCGGCTTTCGCGGTGGGGCGCCATTCGGCGGCGGCTTTGGTTCACTGCACGTTTCTACTTCTGCTGCCCTGGATGATGATGAACTGGGCGCGACGCCGGGGCATGCCAATGCAGGGCGTGGCTGGCGCGATGCTCGTGTTTCTGGCCCCGGTGGCGGGGGTCGACGGGATCAGCGCCTATAACGACTTAGCGGCGGCAGCCGTGGTTTTCGGAGTTTTTGCGCTTCTCGACCGATGGGATGAGACGCGCGAAGGGAACTTGCTCTTCGCGATTGGCGCCCTGGCCGGGTTCAGCTACGCCGTGAAATACACGCTGGCGTTGAGCGTGCCGTTCGCCCTGGGATGGGTGTTCTGGCGGGAGCGCAAGCTTCGCCCGGTACTGGTTGTGCTGGCTTGCGCCACGGTGTTCATCGCTCCTTGGATGATTCGGAACGCGATCTGGTGGAACAACCCGGTGGCTCCGCTTTTCAACGCCTGGTTCCCGAACCCATACGTGCATCAATGGTTCGAGAAAGAGTACAAGGCGGGTATGGCGCGGTACGGCTTGGCTTCGCTGTGGGCGATTCCGCTTGAAGTGACCTTCCGGGGGGCCAATCTCGCGGGCCGACTGGGCCCGGTGTTTCTGCTAGCGCCGTTAGCGCTGCTGTCACTACGGAACGAGGCGGGGCGGCGTTTGCTGCTGGCTTGGGTGGTTTTCACCGCGACCTACTTCACGAACATAGGGACGCGTTTTCTGCTGCCGGGGCTTCCCTTCCTCGCCCTGGCAATGGCCATGCTGCCCTGGCCCCGCCTCGTGCTCGCCACGGTAGCGGTTCACGCCGTGCTTTCCTGGCCTGACTCGATCAAACTGTACGGCGAAAAGTATGGGTGGCGGCTCGACAAGATCGTCTGGCGAGAAGCGCTTCGGCTAAAGTCAGAAGAGGTGTTTCTTTCGGCACTCGTATACAGTTATCCGATTTCGCGTTTGATCGATGCCCAGGTGCCGGCTGGCCGTCGCGTCTTTTCGTTTCAACAGGTCGCCGAGGCGTACTGCAGCGCGGAGATCGTCGTCGCCTTCCAGTCTGCGCAGGGTGAGGTTCTGGCTCATTCGATCCATAATGCCTTGCGGGAAGATCGGAAACCAACCGTTCACGTGCGTTACACGTTCCCGGCGCGCTCCATGGCGCAAGTTCGGGTGGCGATCGGCCGCGACTGGCCGGACGCGCGCTGGAGCATCCACGAAATGCGACTTTTCCATCAAGGAAAAGAGATTCCCCGCTCGCCGCATTGGCGGGTTCACGCCGATTCGGCTGGGGAACAAGCACCATTGGCATTTGACAATTCGCCGGCCACCCGGTGGCACGCCGATGTCCCCTGGCGGAAAGGCGATGGCGTGGCGGTCGACGTGGGCGGTCTAGTCACCATCGATGAAGTCGTGCTCGAAATGAGCCCGGATCAGCCGTGGGATGGCATTCTGCTCGAAGGGGTTCCCGAAGCTAAAATTGAACGCCGCGTGGTGGCCCCGCCGCTGGGTCTGCGTCGCGCTGCGCTTGAAGAGCTACTTGCCCGGGACGTGCACTATATTGCCGCCCAAGCCGGCGAG
>JBKJLJ010000510.1:0-8682 GCA_046597015.1 Bryobacteraceae bacterium | reverse complement strand
CCCGACATGGAGATCCGCAACCACCTCAACCAGCCGCGCGAACTCGTCAAGGGCAAGGTGGTCACCGACCTGTTCGCCTAGCCGGCGGTCGCTGCTCGGCCCGCCTTATATTGAAGTGCTTTGAACGATCGACCCAAAAACTCCACGGGTGCCCGGCCTAGCTTCGGACAATTCTGTTGGTTCCTCACCGGTGAGTCCAATCGGGGCAACTTTCGACGCAACTGGGCCTCGTGCTATTCAACGATTGCTTGATAGACGAGGCTTCGGGACAAGGCGTGGATGGCTCGGGAGGTGTCGAGATTTTGATGCTGGACCATTCCGACGAAAAAGAGGTCGCTGACAGGGTCAATCCAGAACCAGGTTCCAGCGATGCCCCACCAACTGTAAGTTCCGTTTGAGACCGGGGTGCCGGCGGCGGCTGCGTCAGTGACGACCTGGAAGTCCATCCCCCAGCCGGTTCCGGGCGGCATTGTCTTCAGAGGCTCGGGATTAACGTGGTTAGTCCGCATCATCTCGACGGTGCGAGGGGCAAGGAGACGGTTGCCGTTGAACTGGCCGCCGCGAAGGAGCATTTCGCAGAAGCGGGCGTAGTCCATCGCGGTGGAGAAGAGGCCGCCGCCGCCGGAAGGGCCGAGGGGGATGACGGCGGGGTCGGGGCGGTTCTCGTCGACCGTGAGGGTAGGCCCCGCGCCGCTGTGGACTTGGGCTAGACGCGACAGTTTCTCTCGCGGGACGTAGAAGGCGGTGTCGGTCATTCCGAGGGGGGCAAAGATACGCTGGCGGACGAAGTCGGCTAAGGGTTGGCCGGAGAGCTTTTCGACGAGGTAGCCCTGGACGTCGACGGCGATGCTGTAAGACCAACGGTTGCCCGGCGGAGCGAGGAGGGGGACCTTGGCCAAGCCGTCGATCATGGTTTGGAGGGGGGCGTTGGCGGACAGCAGTTTTGCGTCGATGATCATGCGGTCCACCGGCGAGGCCGGGTTGAGGACGTATCCGAGGCCGCCGGTGTGGGTCATGAGTTCGCGCATGGTCATGGGGCGGGGGGCGGCTTCAAGCTTGGGGGTACCGTCCGGGTTTTTGCCGGTGTAGACCTGGAGGCGAGCGAACTCCGGGATGTAGCGGGAGACGGGGTCATTGATCTGCCATTTTCCTTCTTCATAGAGCATCATCATGGCGACGCCGGTGACGGGCTTGGTCATGGAGTAGATGCGGAAAATGGAATCGTCTTGCAGGGGGCTGGGGCGGCGGATGTCGAGTTGGCCGTGGGTTTGAAAGCTGGCGATTTTGCCATGGCGGACGAGGAGGGTCACGAGGCCGGCGACTTGTTTTTCGTCGACCAGGCGCTTCATGGCGGTGTTGAGGCGGGCGAGGCGCTCGGGGGAGAGCCCGAGGGATTCGGGTGGGGCGGAAGCGAGATCGCGAGTCCGTTTCGGGGCGATGAAATTGGGGGAGATGGTCGGTTGGGCCCAGACTGTCGGCGGGAGGGAGGCGGCGAAGAGGGCCAGCGCGACGGCGGGGATGGGTCTCAATGGAGAGGTCATTGTTATTCCATCATATTCGCTGGTGGGAGCCGGGATGAGTTTCGGCGATGGTCCAATTGGCCCACTTTGTCCTGTGATTTGGCCCACTGTAGAGGTAAACGCTTTCCGTGGGAAAGACACGATCCAAACTGACCAACTCGGCAGGCGTGCTGGTGACGAACTCTCCCGCAAACATATTTGGATCGGAACTTCCCAGTCCGCGCTGCGAAAGGATCAATCGGGGGAGCCCCCGACCCAGTGGTTGCGGATGTCGGAGAAACCGAGACCCTCGACCGTGATGCCGGCGGCGAAGGCGAGGAGGAACTCGCTGCGGTTCAGATCGTCTGTGCGGAGACCTGGGCCCGGAGGTTGGCGACCCCCGCCGTGTAGCGGGCGTCAGCAACGGCGAAGGCGAGAGCATCTTCCATCCAGTCGTGCCAGACGCCGTCTTTGTCGTGGGACGCCGCAGTGAGGGTGTACTCCTGCGGACAGAGAAGGCAGGGGAACTGGAACGCGACGCGGACGGTTTGGCCCGCGGTGACGGGTCCCAAGGCCAGTTTTTCGAGTTCGGTGTTGGTGCCGTAGACTTCGAATCCGATACGGGTGCGAATCATAATGCCCACGACCGGTTGGTCGACCGGAGCGTTGAACTTGACGGTGACGCAGATGGTGCAGACCTCGCCGGATTGAACGACGATGGTGGATTGGCCGTTTTGTCCAAAGGTTTCGAGAGCAATAATTTCGGCGCGTCCGTCGCCGCGGCGCAGGGCGGGGAACAGATGGGGAGGGATGGTTTCTCCCCAGGCGCGTTGGCGGGCGGCGAGATGGTGTTGATATTTGGGAAGAATTTCGCGGTGGTCGCCGCGGGCGTGCAGGTGGCCTTCATGCAGCCACCAAACCTCGTCGGCAAGGGCCGCGATCAGGTCGAGTTCATGAGAAGCAAGAAAAATGATGGTGCCGTGCCGGCGAAGGCGTTCCAGCCCAAGAGCGGCGCGGGCGCGGACGAGGGCGTCGCAGGTGGCCAGTGTGTGGTCCAGCGCGAGGACGGGAACAGGCCCCAGGTCGAGCGCTTCGGCCGGACCCAGGTAGCGGCCCGCGTTCGTGGTGAGGACTTCGCCCGAGTGCGGCAGAACCGTGCCCGCAGCGAGTTGGAGAAGTTCCCGCTGGCCGCTGCCGTCTTCGCCAAGAAGGGCAATGATCGCGCCGTCTGGAGCGGTGGCGGTAAGCTGGTGGAGAGGTGCCAGTGAGGCTTCGCGGAAATGAATGGCCATCATTTATAGAATAGCGTTGCTGGTGATGGGAAGTGGATTGCTGCGGGCAGAAATTGTGCTGCACCAGCCGCTGCGGAATCCTGCGAGCGTAAGCGGGACGTACGTCTTGGCCGATGATTTCGTCGGCGAGGCTGCAATTGTGCTGGACGGGGTTGACGGCGTGACCCTGCGAGATTTTGTCGTACGCGGAAATCGAGCCAAGCTCGCGCAGCGGCAGGCATTGCCCCCCCATGACCGGACGTTTGCGAGTTGGTTTGGGGCGGGTGGCGTGGTGGTGCGGGGTGGGGGGAAGGTGGTGATTGAGCGCGCGCGGTTTGAAGAGATTGCCGGGTTCGCTGTGCTAGCGACGAGGGTACGCGGGGTGACGGTGCGGGAAGTAACCGTGGTAGATAGTGGGTCGCTACGCGCGAACGGACGGAACAATACGACCGGAGGCGTGTTAGTGGAGGACGGATCGACGGACTGGGAGGTTAGTAAATGTGTGTTTGAGCGAGTAACAGGGAACGCGGTCTGGACGCATTCCCGCTATACAGCGCCGCGGAATGAGCGGGGGCGGATTACCGGGAACCGGTTTCGGGAGATCGGGCGGGATGCGGTGCAGGTGGGCCATGCGGTGGGCGTGGTGGTGGAGGCGAATGAGGGGACGCGGATCGGGTATCCGAAGGAGATGGTGGATGTGGAGGGCGGGGGGACGCCGGTGGGGATTGACACGGCGGGCAACGTGGAGGGGACGAGCTATGTGCGGAATACGTTTCGGGATGTGAATGGGAAGTGCATTGACTTAGATGGGTTTCATCACGGGTTAGTCGAAGGGAATCGATGTTATGAACTCGCGCACTTCGGGATTGTAATGAATAACACGAATCCGGACATGCAGAGCGTGGGGATCCGGATTGCCGGGAATTGGATTGAGGGCGTGCCGTGGGGCGGGATCTTCGTCATCGGATCGGGGCATGTGATTGAAAAAAATGTTTTGCGCGGCATGCAGCGGTCTCATTGCAGCCAGGCCGGCAGGGCGGGATGTGTGTTTCTGGCGGCGGAGCCCGAGATGCTGCGGACGGGGATCTACTTGGGGGAACAGGCGGAGCGGGGGGCGGTGACGCGAGGCAACCGGATCGTCGACAATGAGATATCCGGTTGGCGAATGGACCGGGCCTGTGTCGGCTATGGTCCGGCGGTGAAACGGAGCGAGAATACGGTGCGGGATAACCTGTGCCGGCATGAAGCAGGGAGCCGATGAGCGAAAAAGTTGTCGAACAAATGAGGGCGGATTGGAACGCGCGCGCGACCGAAGATGCCAATTATTACGTGGCTTTTGGGCGACGGGACCAGGACGAGGAAGGGTTTGACGCGACCGGCGACGAGATCGTCCATGGGCTGAAATGGGAGATGCGGCGTCTGCCAGAAGGGAACCTGCGCGCCCGGAGAGCGCTGGAAATTGGCTGCGGACCGGGACGGCTGTTGAAGCCAATGAGCGCGCTGTTCGGCGAAATCCATGGGGTGGATATCTCTGACCAAATGGTCGAGCGGGCGCGATTGCGGTTGGGGGACATACCCCATGCGCATGTGCACGTCGCGTTGCGTTCGAATTTAGAGATGTTCGCCGACGAGTCGTTCGATTTCGTTTACTCGTACGCGGTGTTTCAGCACATTCCGAGTCGCGAGGTGGTGTTTGGGTATCTGGCGGAGGCGCGGCGTGTGTTGCGGGACGGCGGATTGATGCGGTGCCAAATCAATGGTTTACCGGAGACAGCAGCGCGGTATGACACCTGGAGCGGCGTGCGGATCAGTCAAGGCGAACTGGAAGAGTTTTGCCGGGCGCACGATTTCCAAATGCTGGCGCTCGAAGGGGTATCGACTCAGTACATGTGGGTGACGCTGCGGAAGCGGGAAGCCGGGTGGTACGCACGGGCGACGAAACCGGAAGAGCTCGTGACGATTCGCCGGATTACCAATGCCGAAACCTCTGAACCGTTGGCCCCTGCTCGGGGGCGCTACGCCGCTTTAGCGCTTTGGGTGAACAACCTGCCGACCGATTGTGACTTGTTAAATTTCGAGGTGACAGTGGGCGGCGCGCGCGGAAGACTCACTTACATTGGGCCGAGGGAACGAGATGGATTGACGCAAGTGAATCTACGACTTCCTTGGGACGTGGGGACTGGATTACAGTTAGTGCAGTTGGGTTGGTGTGGAGAACCGATTGGGCTACCGAAGAAGGTGAGAATTGTGCCACCACCGGCGATGGTGCCGCGACTAATTGCGCTGAGCGACGGGGTGAACCTGGTAGGCGGAAATCGGGTGGAGACCCGGAGCGTCAAGCTGACGCTCGAAGAGGTGACGCGACCAGAGGAGTTCGCGGCTACGATTGGAGGCGAGCCAGTGGAAGACTTGGAGTTCTTTTGCACCGATCCTCTTCCACCTCGGTTTGAAGTGAACTTTCGGATTCCACAGGAAGTGGGCCGGGGAACTCATTTGCTCGACATGCGTTTAGGCCGACGGCGACTAGGCGTCGTCAGCCTGGATATTGTGAACTAGTCGGGCCTATTCGAAATAGCCTTTGGCGAGTTCCGGCTTTGCGTCAATCGCTTGGCGCCAGTAACCTTTGGCTTCTTCGGTCCGGCCCTGCGCCTTGAGGGCGTGACCGAGATTCAGAAGCGCTTCGGCAAACTCAGGCTTTTCGGCAAGGGCTTCGTTATACAACCGAATCGCGTCATCCAGTTGCCCGGACTTCTGGAGCAACAATCCGGTGTTGTAAAACAGCTCGGGAGAACGTTCTCCGAGGTCAATCAGACGGGCCTGATAGTCCAGGGCCTGTCCGAAATCCTGCTGTTCGACGGCGATGGCCGCTAAACCGCGGAGAGCGTCGACCGAGTCCGCCTTGACGGTGAGGAGCCGATTGAATGTAAGCGTGGCGGTGTCCAGGCTACCTGTCTTCCATTGGGCCAAGCCGAGGTTGACGAGCGCTTCGGGCCAATCGCCCTTCTTCCGCAGGGCGGCCTCGAAAGCTTCGATACTGCCGCGGTAGTCGGTTCGCTCGAGACGGAGGTAACCAAGACGGAACCATGCTTCGTCCCAATCCTGGTTTTTGGCCAGCAGCTTTTGGTACATCTTCTCGGCTTCTTCTTTTTGGCCGTTCAGTTCTTGCACCGTAGCCAAATTGAAGAGCACCTCCGGGATATCAGGAGTGATCTGGAGCGCCTTCTCATAGGCCTCCCGCGCCCCTGCCAAGTCGTTGAGCTCCTGCTTGACGATCCCGAGGTTGATAAACCCCTGCTTAGCGTCGGGACGGATACGGACCGCTTCGGCATAACCCCGCAGCGCCTGTTCGTACTTTTTTAGCTTTTGGCAAGCGACGCCAAAGTTGAACCAACGCTCAAAATGGTCGGGGGTGAGTTCAACCAACTTTTGACAGAGTTTGGCGGCCGCTTCGAAGTCTCCCCGATTGAAGGCAACGGTGGCGAGACCTTCCATGGCCGCCTGGGAATAAGGTCGAAACGAAAGCAGTTGTTCGGCGCAGCGATGGACGGCGTCGTCATCCTTCCGCGTTAGGGCAATGGCGAGGAGGTTGGTGAGAGCCTCTTCCGATTTCGGGTTGCGGACGAGGACCTGTTCGTAAAGGGCAGCCGCATCGTCGAACCGCCACAACAACTGCAGGGCCACCGCCTTGCCAAACTCCGCCGTCTCATCCTTGGGCTTTGCCTTCAGATATTCGTCAAACGCGGCCAGGGCCGGTTCGGGTTTTTCCAGGTGCAATTGACAAATGCCGAGGCCGAGCTTTGCTTCTACCCGTTGTGGGTCCAGATCCTGGGCTTCGACGAACCGATCCGCCGCGTCCTCCCACTTGCCGAGCTTTTCCTGGCATACCGCCAGATTGTACACGGCAGCCGCGTGGCCAGGCGAGAGTTCCAGTAGGCGGCTGTAGCTTTTCGCCGCATCTTCAAACTGCTCCAGTTCACAAAGCAGATGGCCGCGAGCAGCTAGCAATTCCGGGTGATCGGCCGATAAACTCAGCGCTACATCCAACTCACCAAGCGCTTCGCGCGTCCGCCCTTCCATATGTAGGGCGACTGTACGAGCCAGCGATGCGGCGGGCCCGGAACTCGGAATAGACTGAGGGACGACGGGCTTGGAGCTGTTTGACGAAGGGCGATAGGTGCTCATGGACGAATGGTTCCTGCTTTAGTAATCGGGTGAGGAGCGAGAAAAGAACATAGCTTGCCAAAAAAATCGTGCTGGTGGGTCAGTTCAATTCGGTAAATCCGCGGTTGATCGCCGTCCCCGCTGAATAGGCCGATACCGCCCGAAGGGTGGGTCGAGTCCGTAAACACGTCGATGGCCTGGTCTTGGAGGGTCGTCGCGAACGTGTTTCCCGTCACTTCCATGCGGATTTTTACCGTCGTGACGGTACCGAGGGTCGATTGAATCGGCATGGTCTGGCGCCTTGTGACGCGACCATCTGTGACCGTCCATCGTTCAAAGCTTAGTTGTTGGTTGGGTCCACTCCCGGAAACATTGAGTCGCGCCGCAACATAATTCCGGAGACTCGAGGCACGCACCATCCAAGATATCGAGCGGCGTTCAACGGCGGCCGTGATGTCAAATGCGTAATCAACCATAGGAATCGATGGTTGGTAGATGGCCATGCGACCGGGGCGGACGACGCCGCTCTTATCGTAGGTCCAAGAACGAGCCCAGTTGCCCTCACCTTCCCACAGGCCCAGTCCAGCGCTAAAATCTTCTTCCAAGTGAATGCTGGCCCGGCTGGCGATCCGTTCCTGGAACGACCCAAGGTTTAGGCCGAGGTTGGTCTGCGCCGCCTTGTCGAAGAAACCCGAGGCGGTCGCCCTCTTGGTCGCCTCCGTGACGGCCGTGATTGGCGATGGGACTTCCACCGCCACCGGCTGCGCTGGCCAGAGCCAGAAGCCAAGGATCAACGGAAGGCCCAAAGCGAGCCATTTTAAGTCGGCAGGAGCCAATTTCCAGAACCGTTTCGCGCGCTCGAACGTTTCCTTCTTCAGCGCTTGGCGAACTTCGTGCAGGGCGATCGTACGGGTCGAGTTCTTTTCTTTAAGCGAAATCCGGGGTAGATGAGTCGTTGGCCAAGCGGGCCGCCCGCGCCAAGTGCAGGGGTTGATCGCGGGGGCCGGCGTGAGTTGTTTCCGTGGGCCAGGGACCAGGTGATCCAGCGAATATAGCTGGATCCGCAGCGCCGTACTCTGATGTTGGTTGCGGGTTGGCGAATGAGGGACGATGACGATCGGGGTCGCCGGTTCGGGCGAGATCGCGGCGAGGCAAGCTCGGACCGAAGCCAGCGCCTCGGAGGGGCTCAGGGGGTACAGTTCGGGTGGAGGTGTGCTTGGCTTGGCCAACTCGAAAGGGCGTTCGACCCGGTTGATTTTGATGGTCGGCGCTTCAGGAAGCGGCTCAACCGAGGCCGGGGCTGGATTTCGCGCCGCAGGGGGGATGATCGGGACGAGATTCCGAGCCTGAAATAACTCCGGAGTGACCCTTCCTACGTTGGGGCAAGTAAGAATCGTAGGCGGAACGGGATGAACTGGCGCGTCAATCGTGCTGGTATTGGAAACGACGGACCGAAGGGACGGCACACCCAGCAGGGACTGAGCGAACGACCACGTTACCGGAAGCTTGGGAGGTGCCGGGTACTGCGTCGGGATGTTCGCGGAATCGGCCTCGGGTTCCAGCTGCGTTACCGTCGTCCTCATTTGTGGCGACCGGAAGGGAATCGCCTGCAAGTTGCTGCTGAGCGCGAGCGCGGGGGGGGCAAGATAAAGGTGCGGTTTAGCCAATGAAATGTGGAAGCTAAACGAGTTCGGATAGGGGACGCCGGACCCCGGCCAACCGCACAGACTTGGCGCGAGACTGGCGACCCG
>JBKJLJ010000486.1:0-4555 GCA_046597015.1 Bryobacteraceae bacterium | reverse complement strand
GACTCATCCATCCAGTTGCCGCGGGGGAGGATGCGGGTGACTTCCGGCTTGCCGCTTTCAGTGACGACGACCTTGGGCACCGTGGAGCGGATTAGGTCATATTCGAGATTGGCTTGGGCGAGGGCGAGGTCTCCGGTATGGAAGGCGACTTCGCGGTCGGTGACTTCAGCGGATAGCGACGGCTTCTTCATGCTGAAGCCGACCGGCCAAGCGATCGCTTCCTTTGAAAGGGCGAGGCGGAAACGGCCGGTGGTGGCGCGGCGATAGGGGGAATCGTGCCGGAGCCGGACAGTCAGCGGGCCTCCGGCGAAGGGTTGGGCGAAACGGAGTGAAAGGACCGGGGTGCGCGGGTCGCCATAGATATTGACTCCCCAGCCGGAGGAGGGGTCGGCATCCAGGACGGCCATGGCAGGTAAGTCCTTGGCCGAGAATGTAGTGCTGGAAGCGGCCAGCGAGAACGGTACGGAGGCCTCAACGCCGGAGATGACGAGGCGGTCCGAGCCACGTGCAACATTGGCGCCAGGCAGGCCGTCATCGGATTGGACTTCGATCGCCAGATGGGTCCAGGGGCCAGGCGCGGCGTTGAGCGTAACTGAGTAAGTGGAGTTATCAGGATTGGGTCCGGTCGCGACTAACAGGTCGTCCTTTTCGAGTTTCAGAAGGGTGCCGTTGGTTGCTTCGAACTGTTTAGGCGTTTGGACAATCCAACCGAAGGTGGTCGCGGCCGGAACCGGCTGCTTGGTGATCTTCTTTTCGAGTTCGGCGAGACGCTGTTCCTGGGCCGGCGTGGGAAGGAGAAGCTGCTTGCCCCAAGCGTCCTTGCCGCGGTCCGGGACGAGGCCGGTTTCCTGGATGTCGGCGAAGAAAGCCTTCATGGCGTAGAAGTCTTTGGCGAGGTAGGGATCGAACTTATGATCGTGGCATTCAGCGCAGCCAAGGGTAGCGCCGAGCCAGACGGAGGAGACGGTGCGGACGCGGTCGGCGGCGTATTTAGCAAGATACTCTTTGGGTTGAATTCCCCCTTCAGCGGACGTCCGGGTGAGGCGATAGAAGGCGGTGGCCGTGCGCTGCTGGCGGGTGGCGTTGGCGAGTAAGTCGCCGGCGAGTTGTTCGCGGGTAAACACGTCGAAGGGTTTGTTTTCGAGGAAGGATTGAAGCACGTAATCTCGATACGGCCACGCGGGGAAAGCGTTGTCCCCGTGGAAGCCGCAGGTGTCGGCATAGCGGACGGCGTCGAGCCAGAGCATCGTCTGCTTCTCGGCGTAGCGGGGTGAGGCCAGGAAACGATCGACGATCGCTTCGTAGGGCTCGGCGGAGGCGAGGTCGACCGGGGAGGCGGGGAGGCCGGTTAGATCAAGCGAGAGACGGCGAAGGAGGGTGGCACGGTCGGCCTCTGGAGCTTTGGTGAGATTGGCTTTGGCGAGTTCGCGGTCGAGGAACGAGTCGATCGAACCGGGCGCGGGGCGGAGCGGTTGATAGGCCCAGTGGCCTTCATATTGCGCGCCTTCGGCGACCCACTGCGTGAGCAACTCCTTCTGCTTCGGGTTAAGAATCTTGTGGGCGGAAACAGGCGGCATTTGAAGAGCGCCGGTGGCCTGGATGCGCTGGATAATGAGGGATTTTTGTGGGTCGCCGGGCGCAATGGGTGCACCGGAGCGGCGGGGTTTGATGGCTTCGTCACGGAGGTCGAGTCGGAGGCCGGCCATCCGGGAGCTATGATCCGGCCCGTGGCAACGGAAGCAGGTATCGGAGAGGATGGGGCGGATGTCGCGGTTAAAGCTTACTTCGGCGAAGAGGGAGACGACCGGGAGGAGAAGGCAAAGCAGCCGCATGGTAAGACCATGATATAGCGGCTTAGCGGACGCGGCGACGAAGTTCAACAGCGAGGTCGCGACGACCGTGAAGTACAGCCACGATTAGGGGGCCCTGGGCGTGGTCTGGCAAATACGCGATTAAGATTTGATACACGCGGACGAAGAGAACCGGATGCTTGGTCAGATCGGGACGCCGATGACCGCGCCCTGGCATCTGGACAATCTTGTGGCACCCTCCGGTAATCCGCAGACGGATCCGGTCGGCAACGGCGACTCCTGACTGCTCGGCGAAGTAGGTCCAAATAGCATTGACGTCCGCACGCGCCAACAACGTGAGCCGGACTGGCTTCACCTTTGACCGCTAGCGGCCACCCAAGTCGCCCGATGCTGGTTCCAGTTCTCTTCAGCTTCGTCGAGAGTGCATGTTTCGCCTCGTGCGGCCTGTTCGAGACTGGCTCCGATATGAGCATCAATCGTCTCTCTATGGAGCACCAGCAGGGCCGAATGAACTAGGTCCTGGATCGAGTTGTATTCGCCAGAATCGACCAGCTGTTGCGCCAACGCTGCATCCTCGGGCGAGATTTCAATCGTCATAATGGTAGTTTCGCATACGGTCAGGCACCGCGGATTTCCACCCAATGCACAGTGGTTTCCACGCGGGCCTGGACGTCAATGACGATGTAGCCGCTCAACCCGGGCCGCAATTCGAGTTCGCCGTTATAGCGAGCCTGAGCGAATTCCCCTTCGATTTCGAACACTGGCTTGACCGACTGCAGGGCTGGGCCAACGTGGATGCGGAAGCTGGCCCACTCTCCGGGGCGGAGCGACTTCGGCAACTGAGAGCCCGGGGCTTCGCCGGGCGCGTAAGTATCCGAGTAAGTCACAATATGACGGCGGGAATGACCCGCGAGCGTTTTCAGACTACCGCATTCGCGGAGTAACTTCGGATAGTTTGCCAAGTCCGGCATCGCCGTATCGGCGTCCATGTAGTTAAACAGATAAACCCGATCCGCCCCGCGGGACAGCAGCGAGGCGGCGGCGCCACGAACCATCTCCAGCGTATTGAACTGCAACGGCCGGTAGGCATGATAAGGACGGAGGAGCAGCTCCAGGCCCGCGGCAAGAGTCACCTGATCGCCAGCCAACCGCCGCCACAGCTCGATCGGCATATCCGTCTCAATGCTGGCCCAAAACGGGGTCACGACCAGCATCTGCACCAAGCCCTCACGAGCCCAGCGAGCACCGTCCATGCCGAGGTTAATAGCGGTCTCCGGACGCGACGGCACCCGGGCACCGAGGGCGATCTTATGGCCGCGCTTCTTCTCCCACGTGTTGAGCAAGGCCCTCGCACGGCGCATGAAGTCCGTGAGGATCTCGACGCCGGCGGCTTCGTGCCCCGGGCGAAAATGGAAGCCGAAGCGCATCCAATCGAGTTCCAGGCCGGCGAAATCGTAGCGGGCGCAATACTCCTCGATGAGTTGGAAGTGATACTCGCGGACGGCTTGGTGAGCGAAGTCAAAAGCGCGGTCGCGCCAGTCGACCGCGCGCCAGGGCAGACGGCGGTACTCGGGATGCTCTCGCCACAGGCTCGAGTGCATGTAGCTGTCTGGATCGTCGACGTTGTGGAGGTCGTTCATCCGCATGGAGATCCACGGCTCCAGGCCCTTCTGCCGGGCCCGTTCGATCCAAATGGCGTAGGGGTCGAGGTTGCGTTGGGCGAGGTCCCAAGCGGTGTGAATCCACTTCCGGGCACCCGCGCGCGAGGCCGCGGGCGTTGACCGGAGCAGGGGTTGATCGTCGGCACCTTGCGGATCGTAGCCCTTCCAGATCGGGTCCCAGACTTTGCTCGCAAAGCTCGTGCGTTGGGAGTTGGCGGAGAGAATCAGTTCACGAACCTGAGTGCCGGCATACTGATCCACCCAGCTGGCGATTTTCTCTCGGTCGAGCGATTGGCCGGCGCGCGAGGAGAAATAGTGGCTGTTGTCTTCGTTGAGGCAGAGGTAGGTTGCTTTTGCGGGAAGAGCGAAGAGCGCGAGTTGACGGCGAGTCATGCGGACTCGGTGCTCATCCCGGGCGCTTGGGGCGCTAGGATCTCTCCGTTGACCATGTTCTTCTGCGCGCCGCCGGTCTCCATGTAGATGGCGTTCGGCATGGTAAGCAGCATGTTCATGTTCGCCGATCCGCCGCCGTGGCTGGCGAGATCGAGGCCCGCGGCGTCAGCCAGCGCGGCGATTTCGAGCCACTCGGTGACCCCGCCGGCGCGGCGATTATCGGGCTGCACGATGTCGGCACCTTTGCGGGCGATGAGGTCGGCGAAGGCGTACTTCGTATAGAGATTTTCGCCGGTGGCGATGCGCACGTCCAGCTCGCGGGCGAGTTCGGTATAGCCATCCATGTCGTGCGGCGGCAAGGGTTCCTCGTACCAGAAGACGCCCATCTGCTGGTAGAGTCGGCCACGACGCAGGGCTTCGTTGCGATTGAATACCTGATTGGCATCGAGCATCACGCGCGGGCAAAGATCGAGGGCGAGTTTCACGCGCCGTTCGTCGTCGGCCATCGAGTAACGGCCGGTTTTGATCTTGATCGCCTTATAGCCGTGCCGAAGCGCTTCTTCAATCGACCGTTTGTATTTGGCGAGGTTGTCATCGTTGTCGTAGTACCAGCCACACATCGAATAGCAGGGCATGCGGTCGCGATAACCACCGAGCATTTTCCAGACGGGCATACCGGCGTGCTTGCCG
>JBKJLJ010000330.1:0-2759 GCA_046597015.1 Bryobacteraceae bacterium | reverse complement strand
CATTTGGTCAAAACTCTTTTCGCTGTAGACAACCGGCATAGCGAAGAGCCCCATTGTGAGCGCCCAACTCAATGCATTCGACTTGTTGAAGTGTTCCAACTGAAGCAGGGCCGATTTATTCATCAGCCACATTCCGTCGCTCACTGTAAGCTCAAAGAGAGGAACACGATTCAGCTTTGCGAGTCCGTGGATGCCTTCGTCGATCAGTTCGACCACTCCCTCCCGCCCTCCGATGGCTTTCTTATCGCTACGACGGAACACCTTGAATCGTTCGCGGTCGTAATAGGTCCACCGCGTCTCCATAATGGGAGTCTGATCCTCCACGCTGTCCTTTCGCGAATGCTGTGTCCGGATGACGACCCATTCAAAGCTCCCGTGCTCATCCCGGCTCCAGTTGATCAGATCCTCCGGGCTGTAATGTACGAGATAGGCGCGGCTAGCTCCGAGCAACTCTTCTTCCGCTCTGCTTGTTGCCGTATGACTCGTTCGCGGAAAGTCGATTAGTGTATAACCGACGCCGTAAACAAGTGCATCCGTAATCTGTCTACGGTAGAAGTCACTTAGTCCTGTCCCTTTTCGGTCTGCATCCTCGATAAAGTCACTGAAAAAAGTCCGACCTATATCGTTTGCTCCCTCCGCACTAATCACGGGTTCCCGTCGAAAAAGGGTGGCCGCATACCAATCAATGATTGACCCGATATAGTTCTCATAAAAGACCCGGCTTAGACGCTCCCCATAAACGTCTGCCGGCTCCTTCTGGCGGGCAACTAGATACTGGGAGGCGTTGTCTTTAAACTGCTCGCCGCCGGCATATAGGTCTCTATAGCGACGCCATAGCAATCGCTTCGTTTTGTACTCCAGATGTTCCTGGTCAATCGTCGTAACCATTCGATTCTCCCTTTGTTCTTAGAAACCAGGCAGTCGCCGGTTCTGTAAGCCAACTGTGCCCCGGTCCTGATTCCCGAGAACCTGCCAGACCAAATACCCCAGTGCATCGGACATATGAGTCCGCTTCGGGTCTTTCCCTTTGTCGATGATCATGGTTCCTTCGAGCAGACACACCTGTTCAAGGTCCTTTATCAACTCCACGCATCTAGGGTCGACAAACAGCCTGCGATCTCCAGCCGCGTCCAAGAGCTTCGTGTTCATAAGCACGACTCTCTCCCGAACGGCCGGATTCTGAGGCGGAAGTTCAACCTTTACTCGTTGAATGTTGCGCATTCTGAAAAACTTACTAATCGCTTCGCCATCTCGAGGCCCCGTGGTCTTCATCGAATTTCCAGAGGCATCTCCATACACCGTCAAGCCATGAGAATGTGGGTAGCGCCTAAGGAACTCTTCACAAGCATCCCAAGTTGTCGCTCTCGCGAGAGAGATTTCGTCTACCACGTTGACCGAGTCCCCGTAAACCTGAGCGACGATTGATGACATCGGGTCGACGTTGAAATCGAGCGCCCAGAACAACGAGCGACTGGGATCAAGCTTACAACCGCGAACTGTCGTTGAACGATCAAAGTTGTAATAGGCCTGCCCTGCGCTGATACTAAGGTATTGCCCCAGTACTTCTTGTTGAAAGAATCGCGCGTCGTAACTATGCTTTAGACGCTCGTAGAAGTCTGGAATTTGATCAAGCAGGTGCCGATTTTCCATCGGTTGTGCCAACACAGTCTCATACCCCGAGACAGGCTTTGCCAAAAAGCGTTCATAGACCCAATCGAACCCTTTTGGTGTCCAGACAGCGAATCCGCATAGTCTTTTTGCTCCAGGGTCTCGAAGTCTTCCTTCGAGTCGTAACCAGGCCTCTTCGGGGCAATAGGTCAGTTCGTCGACCCCGAACCATGCGAGGTTTGTTCCCCGTAGTCGCTCGAAGTCATCCACACTTCGAAATACTATTTTTGAGCCGGTATCGCGCATCGTAATGCAATTCTCGGCTTTGTTAAACTCGAACGGTAAGTTGTTCAGATCAAGGAGCTCGAATAGCGTTCTTTGGGTCGCATCACGAAGCATGGGAAAGGTTGGTGCTCCGATCAGGCCGTGGCGCCCTGGGTTTTCGTAGCTTAAACGGATTGCCTCATGACAGAGTGCTTGACTTTTCCCTGATCCTATTGGCCCTGAGAAACCTTTAAACCGTGCTGAGATTTTGTGAAAACGCTTCTGCGACGGCAACGCGTCGTAGTGAATGTTACGCTCGATACTCATTCCTCGATATCTTGAGGGTCGTCCGCTTGATCGATCCATCGGATCAGGACCTCTTTCGGACCGTCTGACTGTTCCATCGAACTGTGAGCTTCCACGAGTCGAATTAGATCGCCAAGCGTCGCTTTCAATTCGCCTTCGCTCTCCAACTGCTTGTGTAGCTTCCGCAAGGCCATTTCGATGAGTTCCACCTTGAACTTGGCGGTGACCTTTTTCTTTCTTAATTTGGTGTCTTTCATGTCCTCGCTTCTCCGAATCACGGATCTGGTTCACTCTTGTGTCCAGCGCGCCTTCTCGCAATTCAAATCTATCAGGCGAAGATGCATTAATTTTGCCTTGGCCTTTTGCAACTGATTGAAAATGCAACAAATAAAAATCTAAACACCTTGTGAGGCTCTTGCAAAACTCCGCGCAAAACGCTTGACAGGCGTGGTAGCGAGCGACGACAAGTTCTTTTCGTAGCCAAGTATACAGAAAAACTGCCGTAGTTAATTTTTAGAGAATACGGATCTATTGCGTCCCTAAAGATCTCTGTTTAAAGGGTAAGTTGACTACGTTTTCAA
>JBKJLJ010001008.1:0-2732 GCA_046597015.1 Bryobacteraceae bacterium | reverse complement strand
GCCAGATGGTGATCGCGGACCCGCTGCTGCGTCGCCCGCTGGAACGGTCGAATCCGGACTTCCGCCCGCTAACCGGCTCGCCGGTCTTCCGCGCGAACTGGATCCAACCGCCCGACGACGGCTTCTTCGATCAATGGGCCACGTGGATCGGTGGCATGGGTGATTTCGACTGGACCGAAGAATGGACTAACTTCGCCCAGGAACAAGATCTCCGTCCGTAACATCGGCCGGATGATATAGCCATACTCTGCCCGCGGCTTCGGTCGCGGGCTTTTTTGCTTTCCATGGAGTGTATCTCCGCTGACCGAATGGGCCGCTCTACCCTGATGCTGGTCTTCGAGGTGGAAGGCGGTTGCTCTTTCGTTCGCTGGCGCAGACCGTTCAGAATCCGATCATTCGCGTGATCCGTGTCCGGCACCGGTGGTTTTGCGCTCGCTCGTTAACTTCGGAGTCAGGAGGAAGCCGATTTCAGCACGCTATCGACTTCGCCCTAACCGCCGGAGCGATGACCGGCAGTCGGGAGGGATGCCTGGGGCTAGGCATGGACGGCTCTCTGAACTAAACGGGTGCGGGCGTATGAGTTGGAGAATGCGGTCCCGGCGTTGCCGTCGCCTAATGGCTATGGCGCGGAATCTCCTTTCCGATATCCTGGTATTTGACCGCAAACTCCAGCACGCCCCCGTCGCCCAACTGCCCGACGTGCTTTTGATAAAGCTCCTGCCAAGGGGACTGCGGCGAGGCGGCAGACACCGCCATCGTCTCCTTGCGCGCCGTCAGTTCTTCGTCCGAAATCAAAACATCGACACGTCGGGTATTGAGGTCAACCCGAATCGCGTCGCCCGTCCTAAGAAGGGCGAGGTGGCCGCCGACGGCAGCCTCCGGGGAGGCGTTGAGAATCGACGGGCTGGCCGAGGTCCCGCTCTGACGGCCGTCGCCGATGGTGGGCAGTTGGTTGACGCCGATCTTGACGAGAGCGTCCGGCGGTAACATATTGACCACTTCCGCCGCGCCGGGATAGCCTACCGGCCCGCAGCCGCGGATGACGAGAATGCAGTGGGCGTCGATGTCTAAAGACGCATCGTTGATGCGCTCATGGTAATCCTCGGGGCCTTCGAAGACGATCGCGCGGCCGGTGAAGGCGTTGGGTTCGCTTTCGTTTTCAAGATAGCGCGCGCGAAACTCGTGGCCAATGACCGAGGTTTTGACGAGCGCGTTATCAAACAGATTGCCCTTGACGACCAGGAAGCCGGCGTTGGCCATTAGTGGCCTATCGAAGGGATGGATGACGATTGGATTGGCGGTGCAACAGCCAGCATAGGCCTCTCCGACGGTTTTGCCGGAGACGTTTAGGGCCGACTCTCGAATCTGGCCACCGCGGAGAAGTTCTCCGATGATCGCCGGGACGCCGCCGCCGCGGTGGAAATCTTCGCCGAGGAAATCGCCGGCCGGTTGAATATTCGCCAGCAGCGGAATGTGATGGCCGACGGTTTCCCAATCCTCCACCTTCAGCTCGACGCCGATGTGGCGGGCGATAGCGATGATGTGGGGCGGGCAGTTGGTGGAGCCGCCGATGGCAGAGTTGACGACGATGGCGTTTTCGAAGGCCTCGCGGGTAAGGATTTTCGAGGGCGTGAGATTCTCGTGCACCATGGCGACGATCCGGCGGCCGGTTTCATAGGCCATCTGGCCGCGCTCCCGGTAAGGGGCCGGTATGGCCGCGCAGCCCGGGAGGGACATGCCGAGCGCCTCGGCGAGCGAGTTCATCGACAAGGCCGTGCCCATCGTATTGCAGTGGCCGGCGCTAGGGGCTGACGCGATGACCATGTCGACGAACTCGGAATAATCGATTTCACCGATCGCATGGAGGCGGCGCGCTTCCCACACCGCCATCCCGCTACCGGCCGGCTTCCCCTTAAAGTAACTGTTGAGCATAGGACCGCCACTCAACACAATCGAAGGGATGTTAACGGTCGCCGACGCCATGATGCAGGCGGGGGTGGTCTTGTCGCAGCCGGTGGTCAACACGACGCCGTCGATAGGGTAGCCGTGCAGAATTTCGGTGAGGGTGAGGTAGGAGAGATTGCGATCGATCGATGCGCTGGGCCGACGGCAGGACTCCTGAATGGGGTGCGTGGGGAACACCAGCGGCACGCCTCCGGCGTCGCGGATTCCGTCGCGGATGCGGGACGCCAGTTCGAGATGGATCCGGTTGCAGGGGGAAAGATCAGAACCAGTCTGGGCCACCCCGATGATGGGTCGACCGCCCTGCAGCTCGTCGCGAGTGAGGCCGAAGTTGGTCATTCGCTCCAGATAGATCGCCATGTTGCCGGGATCGTTTGGATTGTCGAACCAAGCTCGACTGCGCAAACGTCCTTCTATCTGTGCTTTAGGATCGGTTATCATATATTTTAGATGAACTTATTCACTGTGGCTTTGATCGCGGGCGGCGCGGGTGCAGAGTTCGTCGCAGCGGTTGTTGTCGGCATGGTTTGCGTGGCCTTTGGTCCAGCGCCAGTCCGTAGTATGGCGGGTGACCTGGAAATCCAGCGCCTCCCAAAGATCTCGATTGATCACGGGCGATTTGTCGGCTTTTACCCAACCTCGCTTCTTCCAGCCGTGGATCCACTGCGTGATGCCGTTCTTCACGTATTCTGAATCAGTTGTGATAATTACTTCACACTTTTCTTTAAGTATCTCCAGCCCCTTGATTGCGGCCGTCAACTCCATGCGAT
>JBKJLJ010000861.1:0-8339 GCA_046597015.1 Bryobacteraceae bacterium | reverse complement strand
CTTCGTCGATGTGCACCATTTCCTTTCATTGTCGCCGGGATTTGGTCGAGAAGTGCAACGTGGGCAAGCAAATGATCCTTTCGGCGATTTGTCTGGCGGCGCTGCTCGCCCAGCGGGAAGATTGGCCAGCGGAGTCAAAGCTGGAACGAACGGCGGGCTGTTCGACGGCGGTGCTTCTGCTCGAGCCTTCGCACGAAGACGCCGAACTGGCGGTGGCGGCATTTGTAGCAACGATGGGTGAACGGTTCGGTGCGCGCGGACACGTCGTGGTGCTGGCCGGCCAGGACCGCCTATCGGCGCGGCTTATGGGTGCATTAGGACGGCTTAAGGAGACTGAGATTCACTTCGTCCAGGATCAGCAGGAAGCAACTGCCTTTGGCTTGGCGAACGGAATTGGCCTATACTTGTTTGATTCCTGGGGTCGGTTGCAACAAAAAGACGACCGGAACGGTGACGCTCCGGTCGTCTCGGGTTCGTCTCGTTTGATTTAGGCGCGCGAGGGTTCGGGGCGTTCGGGGTTGAGGCCAAGTTCTTGAATGGCGGCCGCGGCGCGAGCGGGGTCGAACTTCCCGTCCCGCGCGAGGCGGGAAAGCGTAGCGGCGACAACGTTCTCCGCATCCACTTCGAAATGGCGGCGGAGTTGCTCGCGGTTGTCGGAGCGGCCGAAGCCGTCCGTGCCCAAGCTCACCAATCGACCAGGGAGCCAGGGGGCGATCTGGTCCGGGACGATTTTCATGTAGTCAGATGCGGCGATGATGGGCAGGTCTGATCCACCGAGAACGGTTTGGAGATAACCGGTGCGGGGCAGTTCCGTAGGATGGAGCCGGTTCCAACGTTCGGTCTCGAGTAGGTCGCGGCGGAGTTCGTTGTAGCTGGTGACGCTATAGACGTCGGTGGAGACTCCGTAGCGATCCAACAAGATCTGCGAGGCTTCCAGTACCTCATTCAGAATCGCGCCGCTGCCGAGCAGCACAGCGTGGGCAGCTTCGGCGGTTCGGAGCCGGTAGATGCCCTTAAGGACGCCCTCGGCGATGTCTTCGGTAGGGAGCGGCGGATGCGCGTAATCATCGTTGCCGATGGTGATGTAGTAGAACCGATCCTCGTTCAACTCGTACATCCGCTTGATGCCGTCCTGGACGATGATCGCGATTTCGTACGCAAAAGCGGGGTCGTAGCTGTGGCAGGTCGGGACGGTCGAGGCGAGCACCTGGCTGTGGCCGTCCTGATGCTGGAGTCCTTCGCCCGAGAGCGTGGTACGCCCGGCGGTGGCACCCATCAAGAAGCCTTTGCCGCGGCTGTCTGCGAAGGCCCAGATGAAGTCGGCGACGCGCTGGAAGCCGAACATCGAGTAATAGGTAAAAAACGGGATCATCGGCACGCCGTAGTTGGCGTACGCGGTGCCGGCGGCCGTGAACGAACCCATCGAACCGGCTTCGGAGATTCCTTCTTCGAGAACCTGTCCGTTAACCATTTCCTTGTAGAAGAGGAAAATGTCGGAATCGTGTGGGGTATAGAGCTGGCCCATGGGGGCGTAGATGCCTACCTGCCGGAAGAGTGACTCCATGCCGAAGGTCCGCGCTTCGTCGGGCACGATGGGCACAATGTATTTCCCAAGGGCCGCATCCTTAATCAGGGCCGTCAGAATACGAACGAAGGCCATCGTGGTCGAAACCGCGCGGGTGCCGGATCCGGTCAGCGACTCTTGGAACAGTTCGAGGGCCGGAGCGGAAATGGTGATGGGTTTGGGACGGCGGGCCGGGACGCTACCGCCGAGGGCGGCGCGGCGCTCGCGCATATAAACCATCTCCGGGGCGTCGTCGGCGGGCTTGAGGAGTTCGCAATTCTTGGCCTGTTCATCGGTCAGCGGGAGCTTGAACCGATCGCGGAAGTGGAGCAACGACTGCTCTTCGAGTTTTTTAGCTTGATGGGTGAAATTACGGCTTTCGCCGCCTTCGCCCATGCCGTAACCTTTCACCGTTTTGGCGAGGATGACAGTGGGCTTGCCGTTGCCTTCGTTGGCGCGGCGATACGCGTTATAGACCTTAAGCGGATCGTGGCCACCACGGGAGAGCGAGCCCAACTGCTCGTCCGTCATGTTTTCCACCATCGCGGCGGTTTCAGGGTACTTGCCGAAGAAATGCTCGCGGATGTAGGCGCCGCCCTTGGCTTTGTAGGCTTGGAATTCGCCGTCGACCACTTCAGAGATCCGCTTGATCAACATGCCGGACTTGTCGGCGGCAAAGAGGGCGTCCCAGGGACCACCCCAAAGGAGTTTGATGACATTCCAGCCGGCGCCCGCGAAGATGCCTTCGAGTTCCTTGACGATGTTGCTATTCCCGCGGACGGGGCCGTCGAGGCGCTGCAGATTGCAGTTGACAATAAAGATTAAATTGTCCAGCTTCTCTCGCGCGGGCAGACCGACGGCGCCGAGCGATTCGGGTTCGTCCATTTCGCCATCGCCGAGATAGGCATAGACCTTACGGTCGGTTTTCGGGATGAGGCCGCGGTTTTCCAGGTAGCGCATGAAGCGCGCCTGGTAGATGGCGTTTAGGGGACCGAGGCCCATGGAAACGGTGGGAAACTGCCAGAAGTCTGGCATCAGCCAGGGGTGGGGGTAGGAGGAAAGGCCGGGGGTATCGCGGAGTTCATGCCGGAAGTTTGCCAGATGCTGAGCGGTCAGGCGACCTTCCAGAAATGCTCGCGAATACTGTCCTGGAGAAGCATGGCCCTGGAAATAGATCAGGTCGCCCGGTTCGCCATTAATGGAGCCGCGATAGAAATGATTCTGCGCTACCTCAATCAGCGTGGCTTGCGACTGGAACGTGGCGATATGGCCGCCGATGCCCGCGTCGTACTTGTTTGCTTTGACCACCATAGCCAAAGCATTCCAGCGCACGAGGCTTTTGAGGCGCCGTTCGATTTCGCGATCGCCCGGGTAGGGGACCTCTTCCTCCACGCTGATCGTATTGACGTAGGGCGTCTGGTAGCGCGCGATCGGCGCGGCGCCATTGTTGGCGGCTTTATTTAGCAAACGCTCGAGGAGAAACTTGGCCCGGTCGGGACCCTCGACGTCGATAATCTGATCCAGAGCTTCCAGCCATTCGCTGGTTTCTACGGGGTTGCGGTCTGCGTGCGATTCTGCCTTCGGTTTCAGCATGGTAAAAAAGGGTGCGGTTACCCTTCCATTCTAGCCGAAATCAGAAAAGCCCACTCACGCTTTTGGCGTGAGTGGGCCTCTTTCGCTGGACCGCTTCGGAGGAGAGCGGTTTACAGGAGCCTAAAATTAACTTCGACGGTCGCGGCGACCGGAACCGGCTTGCCATCTTTGAAACCCGGTCGGAAGCGCCACTTCTGCACCGCTTCGATCGCTTTCTCATCCAAGCCCAAGCCCAGAGGACGAACAACCCGCAGTTGCTGGGGCTGTCCCTTCTCATCGACAACCACGTAGAGAACCACGGTGCCCTGGAATTTCGCTTTCCGAGCTTCCTCAGAATACTCAGGTTCCACCTTTGATAGAAGCGAAGGAGCGGAAACGCCGCCACCAATTCTATAGACGCCTCCCCCCATGCCGCCGCCAGAGCCAGGACCGACACCGGCACCGGAGCCCGACCCTACGCCGCCGCCCTTACCGGAGCCAATACCCGCTTGAGAACCGGGTCCGTTCGACGGAATCTTTCCCATGGCGAACGGATCGCCGATGTTGGTCAGCGCGACTTGCGGGATGGGAGCATTGGGTTGGAGAACGACCGTCGGCTCCATGACGAGCTTCGGCTGATTCAAAATCGGTTCCGCTGTCGGGGGAACGTACTGTTTGGGCGCAATTTTCGGGAGCTTACCTTTGGTTGGCGGCAGGGGATTGAGGTTCCCACCTCCACCACCACCGCCCATGGCCACTTTTTGAGGGGCTGCTTTGGGCAGGTAGGGAGCCAAATCGGTCGGCATGAAAAGCGCCGTATCCTTTACCGCCTGGATCACCGCTTTATTGGTCCCCAGGTAGAGTAACGCCGCCAGAACGACGCCGTGAACCAGGATTGAATACACCCCGGACTTCTTTTCGTTGCCGCCCGTTCCGCCCCAGATGTCGCGCACGGCCACCGGCTTCGACGTGACCTCGAGCGGCGGAAGCACAGGCGGGCTGAACAGCTCTTTGATGTTCTGAAGGAACGCCAAGTGCCACGGGGGCTCCGGGGGAGTCATTAGACGAGCTAAATGGCGGTCTTCCTCGATTTCAAGCTGCGAGGGAAGTGCGCGGTTATTTTCGGTCGGTGGTGGAGTTGGAATTGTCGCCATCGTTCTGCATCCTGTCCCCTGGACATCTAGACGATTGACCCGCCAACAAGGTTGCATTTTTCATAAATTTAACCTTGCCGACTATGAAAAAGTGTATCATGCGCTACGAGAGGAGCCCAGCGCGTTGGAGAAGGGCATTGGGGTCCGGATCGCGGCCCATGAAGTTGCGATAGAGCTGAGCGGGGTCTTCGCTGTCGCCTCGAGCGAGGATCTGATTGCGGAAGTCACGGCCGGCTTGGACATTGAATACTCCCTCTTTACGGAAGCGGCTGAAGGCGTCGGCGTCGAGGACTTCGGCCCACTTGTACGAGTAGTAGCCCGCGGCGTAACCGACTGGGTTTGCAAACAGATGGGTGAAACTGGCGATCATGGCGTGCTCGGGCGGCAGGCCCGCCGGGGCGAACTGCGTGAGCAGCGCTCGGCTGTATGCGATGACGTCGCCATCGGTAGCCGCCGAATAGGTGGTGTGGAGCGCGAGGTCGACGATACCAAAGCTCAGTTGGCGCATCTGCGCGTTCGCGGCACGAAAGTTACGGGCGCGTTTCATCTTGTTAAATAATTCGGCCGGGATGGGGGCGCCGGTTTCGTAGTGCTGAGCAAACAGGGCGAGCGCCTCCTGTTCCCAGCACCAGTTTTCGAGAATCTGGCTGGGCAGTTCAACGAAGTCCCAGGCGACGTTCGTACCGGCCATGCCGCGGAGGGGGACACGAGTCAGGCAATGATGGAGCAGGTGGCCGAATTCGTGGAACACAGTTTCGACGTCGCGATGGGTTAAAAGCGCGGGATGGTCGCCGATGGGCGGGGTGAGGTTGCCGCATACCAGACCTAAGTGCGGATCCCAGGCATCACCACTGTTAGTGATGGGCAGTCCGGTGAGGAAGGAATCCATCCAAGCGCCGCCGCGCTTATTTTCCCGGGGGTGGAAGTCGGAATAGAAGCTGCCGAGGTGAGCGCCGGAAGCTTCGTCGCGGATTTCGTAGTAGCGGACGTCGGCATGCCAGACGGGAGCGCCGGTCTTTTCGACGACGAGAATACCAAACAGGCGCCGGGTGATTTCGAACAGGCCGTCCATGACTTTAGGGAGGGCGAAGTAGGGGCGAAGTTCTTCTTCGTCGAAGTCGAAGAGGGCAAGGCGCTGTTTTTCAGCCCAGTAGGCGATGTCCCAAGGGGCCAGAGTCTGGCCGGCAAAGGCAGTAAGTTGTTCGTTTTCTGCGGCGAAGAACGGCTTCGTTTTTTCGTAGAGATCGTCGAGGAAGGCGCGGGCGGCGGCGCCGTTTTTGGCCATCCGCTCGACTAGAACGAGATCGGCGAAGGTGGCAAACCCGAGGAGTTGGGCTTTTTCCCGTCGGAGTTCGATAAGGCGCGTCGTGAGGTTGCGGTTGTCGTGGTCCCCGCTAGAGGCGCGGGTGGAGAACGCACGGTAAATGGTTTCGCGGGTGGCCGGATCGTCGAGATAGGTCATCACGGCAAGGTAACTGGGCTGTTGCAGGGTGAAGCGCCAGCCGGGTTGCCCCTTGCTTTCGGCGCTTTGCCGCGCGGCCGCGCGGGCGCTGGGGGGGAGGCCGGCGAGTTGGGTTTCGTCGGTCAAATAGAGTTCGTAGGCGTTGGTCGCGTCCAGGACATTTTCGGAATATTTGGTCGAAACGTTGGCTAGTTCGACGTCGATCGCTTCCGAGCGCTTCTTGCCGGCGTCGTCGAGTTCGGCTCCGGCGCGGCGGAAGGCGTCCATGGTTTTTATGAAATTACGGCGATGGAGGCCAGAGAGCTGGGCCGCCTCTTCGGTGGCGGCAAATTGTTTAAGCGCGGTCCAGAGGCCTGGGTTGAGGGCGATGGAGGAGTAGAAGGCGCTCGCTTCAGGTTGAATGGCGTTAAACGCTTCGCGGAGTTCCTGGGTCGTGGCGACGGTTTCCAGGTGCCGGACGACATTCAGGGCGACGTCGAGCGGTTCGGTGCAACGGTCGAGAGCGAGGAGGGTGTTCGCGTACGAACGCGGGGCCGGGGCGTCGATAACGGCTTGAATGGCGGCTTGCGCCTGGGCGATCAGTTCGCGAATGCCGGGGACGACGTGTTGGGCTTCAATCTGGTCGAAGGGGACGGCGAAGGTAATGGAGAGAAGGGGATTCATCAGCTCTCTTCCAGGTTAGCGGAGAAAACCGGACTTGCCGCTACCGGTCGCGCTGAGAGCGTCATTGCGGGCGTCATCCAGGGCCAGAATGCGGCGCAGTTCCGGATTCAATCGGGCGATAGTTTCCGGGCTGAGCAGACGCTTTTGATACTGCTGCTGGGGCTGATCGCCGCGGACGAAGAAACCGTGGAGGGAGCGGCGGGGGTGGTCGGTGTGGTTGGCGGTGCCGCCGTGCCAGCAGTGGGCATTCATCATAATCACGTCGCCGGCGCGGCCCAGGATGATGGTCTCGTCGGGGTGAGAGGCCGGGGGGAGTTGGCCGGAGAGATGAGAACCGGGAACGGCGCGGGTGGGGCCGTTGTGGGGAGTGAAGTCGTCGAGCATCCAGATGGAGTTGAACACGGCGAAGCCTTTTTCGTCGGCGAGCAGCCCCATGTCACAGTGCAGGGGCTGGGCCGAGTCGGAATGGGGCTCCGCGGCGCGGTAATTCAGGCTGGAGAGCTTGTAGTCGGGGCCGAGGACGGCGGCAGCAGCGGCGAGCAAGGCGGGGTGCGCGATGACCCGGTGGAAAACTTCCCCTTTGTCGACCAGGTTGGCAAGACGCTGGGAATTGGCTTCCTTGCGGAACTCGGCACCTGCGTTTTCGCCTTCAATGGTCATGCGGTCGGCGATGGCGGCGCGCAGTTCGCCGAGCCACGTGGGGTCGATCATTTGGGGGACTATCGTGTACCCTTGTTCCTGCAACTCCTGAAAATTTTTCGGGTTCACGCTGCGATTGTAACGCAATGAACTTTAACCGCATCTTGATTCGTGCGACGAACTGGGTGGGCGACGCTGTCATGTCGGTGCCCGCCCTGGAGCAGGTCCGCGCTCGGTTTCCGGAAGCTCATATCGCGGTATTGGCGCGGCCCTGGGTCAGTGGGCTCTACGATAAGTCGCTGATTGACGAGATTGTGCCGTATACGGCAGGCAAGGGCTGGAACGATTTGCGAGGGAAGTGGCATTTGGCAAGGCGCTTGCGGGCGATGCACTTCGACGCGGCGATTCTGTTGCAGAATGCGTTTGAAGCCGCGGCGATCGTCTGGTTGGCGGGGATTCCGGTTCGTATCGGGTATGCGCGGGACGGGCGAGGCCTGTTGTTATCAGACCCGATCGTGGTACCGAAGCCGGGCGAAATTGAAGACCATCAGCGTTACTACTATCTGGAGATGCTGCGACGAGCGGGGTTGATCGAGCACCTGCCGGATGTGCCTGCGGTGCGATTGCCGGGGATTCCGTTCCTGCGACAGGAAGGGCGGAAGCGGCTGCATGGACTTTGGGTCGGCGTGTCGCCGGGGGCGGCCTATGGGACCGCGAAGCGCTGGCTGCCGGAGCGGTTCGCGGAGGCAGCGGTGACGGTGGCGACCAAACTGGGGGCGCAGGTGGCGGTGTTCGGGTCGCCCGATGAGCGGGCTTTGTGCGAGACGGTGGCGGGTCAGGTGCGAGAGACGGGCTTGACCGCGACGAATTTTGCCGGCGAGACGAACTTGTCGGAGTTTGTCGAGATGGCGGCGGTTTGCCAGGCGTTTGTCACCAACGATTCCGGGGCGATGCACGTGGCGAGTGCCTTAGGGGTGCCGACGGTGGCGGTGTTCGGCGCGACGGACCACGTGGCCACTGGGCCAACAGGGCCGCTAGCGAAAATCATTAGGGAAAGAGTGGAGTGCAGCCCGTGTTTACTGCGCGAGTGCCCAATCGATCACCGCTGTATGAAGGCGGTGACAGCGGAGCGGGTAGCGGGGGAAGTTTTGGAATTGGTGCGGATCGCGCGACAATAGGCGGGTTACATGGTGGACACCCGAACCAAGATTGTCGATTTTGAAGAGTTTCGCGAACGGCTATTGGCCCCGGCGCCTCCCCGAGCGTTAGTGGTCGGCCATTTCGA
>JBKJLJ010000775.1:0-2589 GCA_046597015.1 Bryobacteraceae bacterium | reverse complement strand
CGCCGCATACAACCCCTGCGCCGCGCCAATATCCTCCGCCGTCAACTGCGTCGCCCGGCGATAGTAGGCATACATCACCGCTCCCGGCACATCACTATGCCCCAGTCCCAACGCATGCCCCAGCTCATGCAGCGCCACACTATACACATCAATATCGAGCCCCACCTGCCAGTTCTCGTCCTCATCGAAATGCATGTCGCCCCCCAGCGGCTCGCTGTTCGGCGGCGCCGGGTAGAACGTATGCGCCAACACCTTGCCCGGTCCATCAAACGCATACCCATCCCCATGCGACCCCCGCCCCCACAGAATCCCAATCGTCCGCGGCGCATCCGGATCGTTCCCCTCCACAAAATCCACCTGAATCACCCGCGACCACTCCTGCAACGCCTTCACCACCTCCGCCCTCTGCGAAGTCGACGACAGCTTCGCGCTCAACGCCTTGAACGCATACTGCAACGTCGCCCGCCCCTTACCCGGTCCATCCCAACCCTCTCCCACCGTCTGCACCAGGGCCCCAATCGGACCCGCCTCCGCCGTCGCTCCCGCACACCCAATCAACGGCGCCCCCGTCATCAACTCGCTACTGGCCGGAAACACATACGCCACCTCATCCCAATCCGCCAACGCCTCCACTTGCACCGACGAACCTCGCACAAGCATCTGGTCGCCCACCAAATCCGGGTGGTCCCGCAACTCCAACCCATTCTCCTGCACGAGCGCCCGCCGCTCCTCCCACGATACATCCCCGTGAAACTCCACCACAAAACCCCGCTTCCCCGCCCTTCCCCGCCCAATTTCGGCACTCAACTTCTCACTCGTCCGCAGCGGCGACACCGAAACCACATCCAACCCACCTAACCGCGCTTCCCCTTCCACAGACAGGATAAATCCGTTCATCGGTACATAGCTCACCACCCGCTGACCACGCCCCTCCAGCCCCTGCAACATCTCCGGAGTCGGCACCTGCGCCAACTCCACCAAGTAGTGCCCCCGCTGCGCCTGCCGCGACTTCGGCTTTTCCCATGAAATCCCACGCCGCTCGCCACCCCGTTTCAGGCTTAACGTACCCTGACCCCGCGCCCCTGCGGCGAGAAACACACCTGTAACTACCAGGCCTACCACTTTGGCTTTCATATACCGTCATATCGCGATCTCATGAGAGCTTTTCCACTCTGTTCCCACTTAGCCTTTGAGGAAAACACTCGTATGCGGGTTAGATTATGGAATAGCGCATGCCTACACTTGGCATATACCCTCGTGGCCCTCGGCCAGCCGCTTCCACAGGCCTATCGCATCCAAAGTCTGGTCGGATCCTCCAATGCCGGCGATACCCTCCCCGCCCTCCAAGCCCTCATTACTCAAGCCGAAGGTCTGGCCTATGACCCCGATGGAAACCTCTACATAGCCGACGCCGCCGAACACCGCGTCCGCCGCGTCTCCCCCATCGGTATCATTACTACCTTCGCCGGCAACGGCACCCGTGGTTACTCCGGCGACAACGGCCCCGCCGCCGACGCCCAACTCGCCTCCCCCTACGGCCTAGCCATCGACCGCCAAGGCAACCTCCTCATCGCCGACCTCGGCAATAAAGTCGTCCGCCGCGTCACCCCCCAAGGCCGCATCACCACATTCGCCGGTGGCGGCACCGCCCTCGCCAACGAGAAAAGCGAAGGCTCCGCGGCCACCTCCGTCAGCTTCGAAACGCCGCGCAATGTCGCCGTCGACCCCGACGGCACCGTCTACATCTCCGACTTCGATGCCCATCGCATCTACGCCATTACCAGCGCCGGAACCTTCCGCCTACACGCCGGCACCGGCCAACCCGGCTATGGGGCGAACGATATCAACGCCCTCCGCTCCGCCCTACGCAACCCCGCTGGACTCTGGATCGATCCCCAAGGCGGCCTCCTCGTCGCCGAAGCCGGTGCCCAACGCATCCGCCGTATTCTCCGCGGCATGATCGGAGTTTATGCCCCCGCCGCCGCCATCCGCATCCCTCTCTATTCCCCCACCGGGATAGCCGTCGATGCGTTCGGCAATCTGTTTATCGCCGACGATCGCAAGGACGCCGCCCTGAAGCGGTCCAGCCAAGGCGAAATCGTCACCCTCCCCGCCGGCGGCAAAGCCGTCACGGTCGATAACCGCGGCAACGCCTTCTACGCCAGCGGTAGCGTGGTCTATCGCATCGGTCTCAACAACCTCGCGACCGTTGTCGCCGGATCCACCGTCGGCTCCTTCTCCGGTGATGCCGGGCCCGCCGACGCCGCCCGTCTCAACGGGCCCACCGCCGTGGCCTACGACCCCAACGGCCTCCTTTTCATCGCCGACGAGCGGAACCATCGGATCCGCCGCGTCTCTCTCGACGGCACCATCACCACCATCGCCGGCTCCGGCTCACCCGGCTTCTCCGGCGATGGTGGACCCGCCTCCCAAGCCAAACTCAACGGCCCCCGCGGCCTCACCGTCGACCGCTCCGGCAACCTCCTCATCGCCGACACCGCCAACCACGTCATCCGCCGCATCGCCCCCAACGGCGTCATCAGCACCGTCGCGGGCAACAACTTCAACGGCTTCCGCGGAGACGGCAGC
>JBKJLJ010000698.1:0-4066 GCA_046597015.1 Bryobacteraceae bacterium | reverse complement strand
CTGGAGATTCGGGAGGAGAAAGCCGATCGGTTCTCCTATGAGTCCGAGCCTGGGCGTCGGGTACCGGCAGCGTTGTACCGGCCGGCCACTGAGAACGGGGGAGTGGTGTTGATGGCGGACGCTGGGGGGCGAGGGGCGGGTTCGGCAAGAGAGTTGGCGGCGGCTGGATACTCCGTATTGGCTTTGGATGTCGCTTTGATTGGGGAGACAGCGTACCGGGGTGGGAGTTACTCGAACGATTGGTTCGGAGCGGATAAGCCGATTTGGTTGGCGTTAATGGTGGGCAAGACGGTGACCGGGATGCGGATGTCGGATATTGTGCGGGGGCTCGACGTCTTGGCCGCGCGGGGTTTAATCGGGCCAGCGGGCGTGACGGGGTTTGCGCGGGGGAATGCGGGGGTGGCGATGTTACATGCCGCAGTGGTGGACCCCCGCTTGGGGAAGTTGGTGCTGGAGGACCTGCCGCCGACGTATCGGAGCCAGGCGACGACGCCGATCCAGCGGCAGGTTTTTGAGGTCGCCTTGCCGGGCGTCTTGCGGCAGTATGATCTGCCGGAGTTGGTGGCGCGGGTGGCTCCGCGACCGGTGGTGTTGGGGCGGACGGCGGCGACAGCGAACGAGGGGTATGGGGGTGCCCACGTTCGAGTGGTCCGCCGGCGGGAGATGAGCACGGTGGGGGAAGCCTACCTAAAGCAGGTCGGTAACTAGGCCGAACCGCGATCGGAATCAAAAGGGACCCGATTCAAGTAACCACTAAGAGGAGGACGAATCCCGTGCGAAGTAGAGAATTGTGTCGGTGAGAGCCTTGAGCTCAGGGCAGGATTCGACGGCACGCTCCAGACCGTACTTCGACAGGATGGCCCGGGCTGTGACGGGTTTAGTATAGTTACGGTTACTCTGAGTGAACAGAGCGCGGATGCGGTGAGCGGGCGGTTTAGAGTGGTTGACTTTCTCTGCGGGACCGGCGGGCCTGGGCGCTTTTTTACCAGCAATTTTACAGAGCTCGTCCCAATAGGGGATAAGCCAAGCTTCGAAATCCCGGAGGGCGACGTGGGCTCTGACCCTAGGGTCGTTATTGACCCAAGTAAGGATCTGCTTCTTCGCATCGTCCGCTCCGGTGAAATCAGTTCCATGGATGTCGGTGAGGACAATTACGTAGTCCTCTCCCGAATTGAGCCAATGCAGCACCACTCGGTGAAGACTCTCACGCGTCGGAATCGCTCCTCCCTGGGGCCGGATTTTGATCCTGGGTGGTCGATGGGCGGAGCCGAGGCGGGCGTAGATGAAGTCTCTCAAAGCTTTTTCAAATGCCTTTTCGGTAGCCCCTTCGGCTAGAATCGAGATCTTCATCCGTCGATATCCAGAGCACCAAAGGCCCGAATCTGGTCGAGCGTATAATCGGCGAGCCAGGATTCCAGATTCATTTCAGATCCTGTTTGGAAGATTGCGGCTCCATGTTCGTCCAAGCCGGCGGCGATGATTTCATCCGGCTGCAGGAATCGAAGGAGCATATCGGAATGCGTAGCGACGATCAGCTGCGTGTGGCGCGTTGCTTCGCGAAAGAGCCCAACCAGGAGTTCGAGCAGCTTGGGATGAAAGCTAACTTCGGGCTCATCAAGGAGGACTAACGATGGCAGGTCGGGGCTGCAAAGTAGGGTGGCGAGCCAGAGGAAACGAAGGGTGCCATCAGAGAGCTGGTGAACTTGGAGAGGATTTTTGGTGTCCGTGGTGCGCCAGTCGATGTAAAGCATGCCATTGGCCACAGCGGGGACACGGAGGCTATCGAAGCGAGGAAACGCCGCGCGCAGAGTATCTTCAAGGAGTTCGAAGCGGTGAGGATGCTTCTGCTGGAGGGTATGGATAGCCGAGAAGAGAGTTTCGCCCGACGGACCGGGGAGGGCGGCGTTAGTGAGCTGTTGCGGACGGCGAATGGCGGAATCACGCCCACACGGAATCACTTGGTAGTAGGCAAAGGAACTCATTTGCCGCCGGAAACCATCGGCTGAGGTCAGCAAGTTGGGAGACTGCGAAAGAACGGATTCGGACGCGTCAAGTTCCCACCCGGGCGATACTACCTTCTTGCGTTCAGGGTCCCAGTAGCGCAGTGATCCCCCTGTAGCTGTGAGAAGTTCTAAGCCCGCGGGAAGCTTTTGATCTGGAGGATGGGAAAGTTTTTCTTCAAGCAAGCGATATCCGCCGGCGGAAGCTTCGATGGCCAGGGAGTATCGATTCTGCACTCTGCTGGACAAGCTGATGGACCGGGAGACTTCGATAGCCAGAGTGAAAGTGTGTGGGCCCGCTTGCTTTAAGCCTGGGGCACTCGGCTTGAGGGATGAGACCAGCGATGAGGCTCCACCAAGGCTCGATAGTTTGGTGCCGAGTTGACCGCGGACCGATGCTCCCAGGATTTCGAGCGCTTCCAGCAGGCTAGACTTTCCCGATCCGTTCGGGCCAATGACCACGTTCAGGGGACCGAGATGCAGCGTAGTGCTGACGCAGCGGCGGAAGTTTGCTATTTCCAGTTTCGTGATGCTTGGAGCAAAGTACATGGAAGCCCTATGATACCCCTAGGTTTGGGGGCGATGGACCAGAAAGCCTTGCTAAAGCGATCGCTCGTGGAGAGGAAGCGGTTAGTGTGTTTCTATTAGGTGAAACCGGCGGGGTCGGCCTTGACTGGATCGGCCCAGGCGCGGCGGCAGACCTTATCGATCGGGTCGTTCCGGCCATGTTGAACAAGGCGGACATCATCGCGGCGGATGAGTCCTCGGTTGTCTGCGTCGGTTGTCGTACTGAAAATGGTAATGTCCTCGCCAATGGGAATTGGCGAGGACACGAGTTGAAGCATCCGGGATGGTTTGGCCGGAAAGGCTTAGAAGCGCACCGGCCGCGAGGCCGTGGTGCACGGTTCCTCAAAACGTTACGCGGAGTGCAAACTGAATCTGCCGGCTGGCACCGAGTCCAACTACGTTTTCTACGGTTTGGATGATACTGCCGAAGCTGCCCCCCGCTGCGGCCGTGTACGGTTGGCCAGGTTGCAGCGTGTTGCTTGTAGTGCCGAGAACGTTGTTCAACCGGCCGATCGGGTTGAGGAGATTGGCACGGTTAAACAGGTTATAAATCTCGGACCGGAATTGTAGATTGACGCGCTCGGTAAGGTTGAATCGCTTCGATAGAGTGACGTCGAACTGGCTGAGGCCAGGACCGTGCAGGGCGCCCCGGCCCAGGTTTCCGAACGTCCCGGGCCGGGGGATGGAGAACGCGGCGGCGTTCAGGAACACCGTTTTGTTCGGTCCATGAACGAAGGGGTCAACCCCGGCGACAACGTCTGGACGGCGCACGTTCCGGCTGTTGCCGCCACCGGGCACGTTAATCACGGCCTGAGTCACCGGGACGCCGTTGACCAACTGTTGAGAGTTGAAGACCTGGCCCGTAGTGGGGTTCACGTAGACGACGTCGGGCCGGGTGATGCTGACATCGACGGGTAGACCGGTGCGCGCGTTGACGACTCCGCCGAGATCCCAGCCGCCCAGGAAAAGGTCCGCGGCTTTGGAAGCGTCCTTCATGAAATTCCGTCCCCGGCCGAACGGGAGTTCGTAAAGGGCGGTGAAGTTCATACTGTGCCGGACGTCGAAGGAGTTGTTGCCGCGGTCCAGCCCGAAGTCGTACGGGCTGTGGGCGGTTTGAGCTTCGTTGGAGCCGCCCGTATTGCCGATGGAGTGGCCGTAGGTCCACTGTCCGCCGACCGTCAGGCCGCGCGAGAAGCGGCGATTGATCGTGGTTTGGAGTGAGTCGTAATGGTCGGTTCCCCCCGTGGTTTTGTAGTCAATTTCGCCAAAGCGAGAGCCGAATTCCCGGACGGCGGTGCCGGCGCCGGTCGTGGGGTTCGTCGTGACGTTGACGATCTTATTGGCAATCGATCGTAAGAAGAGGTTGCGGCCTTGGCTGCCCACGTACGCGACGCTAAGGACGGCTTGGCCGGGGAGTTGCTGTTGGACTCCGAAGGTGTAGCTGAGAATTTTTTCTGGGACGGTATAGCCCGGGGCGTAGGCGCGGACGCCGATACCAC
>JBKJLJ010000532.1:0-6425 GCA_046597015.1 Bryobacteraceae bacterium | reverse complement strand
GAACTCGCCGAAGCCTACGTCCTGGAAGCCCGCCCCGACGTCCTCGTCATGGACACCTTCGCCCACGGCCTCCGGCGAGAACGGCCGCAGGCCCCCGCCATGATCCACGTCGCCCGTCGCCTGCAGCAACCCCTCGCCGTCGTGGGCTTTGACGCCGTCATCCAGGCCGAGCCCCTAACCCCCAGCCACGAAGCTCTCCTCGGCCCCACGATCCGCCTGCCCGGCCCGATCCGCCTCCCCCCCGGCCGCATCCCAACGCCCATCCCTCCCGAACTCGACCGCGACGGCCTCCACTTAGTCGTCCACAGCGGCCCCGCCGCCGAAGTCGCCCAACTCACTAACCTGGCCGCCGACCCCCGAGCCGTCATCAATCTCAACTACTACCCGGCTTGTAACATCCTCCACCGGGCGGCCCACGTCTACAGCGGCGCCGGCTATAACATAATGGCCGAAATGTTAGGCCGCCCGAATCATACGGCCATCCCATTTCCCCGCCACTACGACGACCAATCCGCCCGGCTGTTCGGTTTCTTTACGGAGCCAGCGGACGGGACCCCGCTGGCGGCGTGCACAATTGCTTCTTTCTTGCCGTGATGTCGAAACAATCCCCCGCCTCCAGCCAGTAGAAGGACCTGCCATCAGGCCCCACCCCATAATTCGTATCGTAAATCGCTACTTTGCTCGCCCCCAGGACGGAGAATGAGTTTCCGGTCACGACAATCGCCGTTGCCTCGTCCAGGCCAATCCCCAGCAACTCCGGCTTCAGCGAGATCACCGGGACCAGGTCATGCTCCCGGCGCCGCGCAATCAAATGCTGGTCGATCGCCACGTTCCGGAGAAACCCGAAACCCTCTTCGTACCCCTTGGCCATCATGATCGTGTTCCCCTCTCGCGCCCCTCGCACTAAGTAACTTCCCTGGATCGTAGCTCCCGCGCTGGTCCCGGCAATCACGCCACCCCGATCGAGTAAGTTCTCCAACTCCTTTTGGGTTTTCGTCCCCAAATAACTATCTACTAACCGCCACTGCCGTCCCCCATCAATCCAAACCCCTTTCGCCTTCTTCAACGCGGCTACAAATTCCTCCGCATCGGCAATCTTCCGGTCGTTTGTATGCAGGTGCACCAAGTGGGTAAACCCATACCGCTTTAGTGGATGGCGCTCCAGGGAAGGAACGCCCTCCCCGGCCGTCGGAATCACGATAATCGGAGCATCCAAGCCGCCAGCGAGCGCCGCAAATCGGTCCAGAATCGGCTGGCCGACCGCCCCGCCCCCGATCGCAATCAAATGCCCCTTCGCGGGCCCGGATCCCGGGCTATGGGTCACCGCATTCGTCACCGGCTGCGCCCCGAGCGCGACGCCGTACAAGCTCAGGAGAAGCAGACGCATAGTGCGATGATAACAAGCATGTTCTCCGCCCGGTTACCCTGGAACACCCCCTCTAACGCGCTCTCGCGCCGCGCCGAGGAACTCCGCCGCCAATACCTCGACCTCACCGAATCGAACCCCACTAAAGTCGGCCTGCACTATGACGCCGACCGAATCCTCAAGGCGTTTCACCGCCCCGAAATTCTTATCTACTCGCCCGAGGCCGCCGGCCTCCCCCTTGCTCTCGAAGCCACCCACGCCGACTTCATGACGGCCTCCACCAGCGAAAGCTACTCCTGGCTCTTCAAACTGCTATGCGACCCCGGCGACGAAGTCCTCGCCCCTCGCCCGTCGTACCCGCTATTTGAGCTTCTGGCCGGGCTGGAAGGCGTCCGCGTGAAGCAATACCCCTTACGCTATGCCGAAGGCTGGTTCATCGACCACGAGGCGATGAGGGCCGAAATTACCCCTCGCACGAAGGCGATCCTCGTAGTCCACCCCAACAATCCCACCGGATCGTTCGTCTCCCCCGCCGAACTCGACCAACTCACTAGCTACAATCTCCCCATCATCTCCGACGAAGTTTTTGCCTCTTACGCCCTCGAGCCCAACCCTCTGCCCACCCTCGGGGACAACGGCCGCGTCCTCACCTTCGTTCTCGACGGCCTTTCCAAGTCTGCGGGCCTACCCCAGATGAAGGCCGGCTGGATCCGCGTTTCCGGCCCCGGCGCGGCCGAGGCCCGCCACCGCCTCGAACTGATCGCCGATACGTACCTCTCCATCTCCACTCCTGTCCAATGGGCGCTCCCCGAACTGATTGCCGCCGGCGTCCAAACGCAGATCCAGGAGCGCGTCCGGACGAATCGAAGCCAAGTCCCCGCAGCGCTCCGAATCGACGGCGGTTGGTGCGCCATCCTCCGCATGCGCACCACGCGCTCGGACGAAGAATGGGCTCTTCATTTACTAGAACACCAGCGAGTCCTTGTCCAACCCGGCTACTTCTTCGATCTCGAAGGCGGCCCATACCTCGTGGTCAGCCTACTCACCGAGCCCTCTATCTTCGCCGAGGGCATCCGCCGGATCACCGACTTTGAGTCCCAGCGGCTCCATCCAACTCGCTAAAACTCAGTTCGCAGCCCTGAGTCACATAGTTACTACCGGACAGGGAGAGTGCTCGGAATCGAAGGGCAGTTCCCGCGCGGTACACTCTTGTCATAACTTCATGCCCTTGACTCCTGGAACCCGCTTGGGACCTTACGAGATTCTTGCCCCGATTGGAGCGGGCGGCATGGGAGAGGTATACAAGGCGCGCGACACGCGGCTCGACCGTACCGTCGCCGTAAAGGTTTCCAGCCAGCAGTTTTCAGAGCGTTTCGAACGCGAGGCGCGCGCTGTCGCGTCGCTGAACCATCGGCACATCTGCACCCTGCACGACGTCGGACCGGACTATCTCGTCATGGAGTACATTGAGGGCACCCCCCTGAAAGGACCGCTGCCGCTCGATCAGGTGTTGAAGTATGCGGCGCAGATTTGCGATGCGCTCGATGCCGCGCATCAGAAGGGGATCACCCATCGGGACCTTAAGCCCGCCAACATTCTGGTCACGAAAGTTGGGATCAAGCTGCTCGACTTTGGTCTCGCCAAAATCGGTCCGGCCGCCACGCCCTCGAGCGAGGCAACCCTGACCATGGCACTTACCGGCAAGAACGAAATCGTCGGCACGCTCTATTACATGTCCCCGGAACAGTTGCAATCGCAGGGCACCGGCCAAGAGATCGATGGTCGAAGTGACATCTTCTCGTTCGGGATTGTGCTGTACGAAATGCTCACCGGCAAACGTGCGTTTGAGGGCACTTCTGCCGCGAGTGTGATCGCGGCCATCATGGAGCGCCCGGCACCCTCGATCGCCGCGATCGCTCCGCCGGCGCTGAACCGCGCACTGCAAAGGTGCTTGAACAAAGACCGGGAGGACCGCTGGCAAAACGCGCGGGATTTGAAAGCCGAACTCGAATGGATCGCCGGCACGGTAGACGAAACGCCTGCCTTCGTCGCCGCGGTGCCGCAACGGCGCGCTCTCCCCTGGATGATCGCCGCCGGGTTGCTCGCCCTCATTCTCAGCGGAGCATTGTGGGACCGGTGGCGCGTCCCCAGGCAAACTGCCGACCGGCCGTTGATTCAATTGGATCTCGACGCTGGCGAGGCGGTCGAAGCGCCCATTCTCTCGCCAGACGGCAGCAGCGTGGTGTTTGTATCCCGCGGCACCAACGGATCGCACCTTAGCATCCGCCGACTCGATCAGATTTCCATCAGGACGCTGGCCGGAACGGAGGGTGCCCGGTATCCGTTCTTCTCGCCGGACAGCAGGTCGGTAGCCTTTTTCACGGGCGACAGCAGTTCGCCAACACAACGGCGCTTGAAGACGGTTTCGCTCGATGGCGCGGCTACCAAAGTGCTGGCGGACGCCGATGATCCGGGCGGTGGGTCGTGGGGCGAATCCGGTCTGATCGCTGCCATCCCGCAGATGTACCGCAATGGCATCGTGTACCGCATCCCGGCACTGGGTGGTTCGCCCGAAGCTTGGATTCCCGCGGTGCCCGGAGAGGACATTTTGGCCCCTATGCAGCTGCCTCACGGGAAGGGGCTGATCTTCACCAGCCGGACCTCCTGGCCGGTCTACAGCTATAGTCTGCGCCTCGCGCTGCCGGGCCAATCACAATCACGGGTTCTCTTGCAGAATGCCAGCGGTGCCCGTTATCTTGATGGGGGCTACCTGCTCTTTCACCGTCAGGGGAAGATTTTTGCCGCGCCCTTCGATCTCGAGAAACTCCAGGTCTCCGGTGAGGGGATTCCGATGGTGGACGATGTCGTGGATCGCGAAGGCTATCCCTTCTTCGATGTCTCCTCCACCGGCACGCTGGTCTATCGGAGGGGCCGCTCCGCCGGCCGGATCGTAGTCCGGATAGATGCCGCGGGCAAACAGGAACCGATCATCAGCGACCCTGGCGGCTACATAACTCCCCGCCTGTCACCGGATGGAAAACAGGTCGCCGTCACCGATGTCGCCGATCCTAAAGGGCGCATTCTGATCCACGACTTGGCGCACGACACCACCCGCCGTCTTACTCTGGACGATCGGCCGCAAGGCATTCCGGTCTGGTCGCCGGATGGCCAGCACGTGTTTTACCATTCCGGCGATGCGACGCTTTCCGTAAGGGCGGATGGCGCTGGGCAGCCGGCAATTGTCTCGACGGACCCGACCAATTGGCTCTACGCCTTCTCTCGCGATGGTAAATTTGCAGCCGGATACCGGGCTAATGGGAGAGACGAGGACGTCTGGGTGGCACCTATAGATCGCAGTGGCGGCGGGTTCAAGATGGGGCAAGCGGTCACGGTCGCGGGAGGGCCCGGCGGCCAGACTAGCCCTATCTTCTCGCCGGATGGTCGCTGGATCACCTACATGTCAAACGAGTCGGGAGCTTACCGAGTTTACGTAGTTTCCCTGACTCCGGACGGCCAACCGGCGGGGGGTAAGTGGCAGATCTCGACCGGTGTAGGCTACGATCCCAAGTGGCCCGCCGCCGGTGGCCGGATCTTGTTCCAGGCCGAGGCCCAATCTCTCGCGGAGGCGTCCTACACCGTGAAAGGAGAGTCCTTTGTTTCCGAACCGCAACGGGCGTGGTCCACGCGGCGCCTCTCTTACTTTAGCGCCGGCAAATTAGACGCGACACCCGACGGCAAGGTGATCGCAATCGTGGATGCCGATTCGGCTGCGCCCGAAACTCATTTGCGACTCATCCTCAACTTCGGCGACGAGGTCCGGCGCCGCCTGGCTAAGTGACCGGCGTTACCACGGCGCGGGAAAGCGCCGCGGGACCCCCTCAAGCACAGCCCTACAAAGCCACCGTAACCCGCATAAACGTGGCCGGAATCAGAAACCCTGCACCGTCGCCTTGATTCTGTGCCTCGGACAACTCGACTAACTGTGCGTGCAACTCCTCCACTCGCCCATTCTTTTCCGCCGCGTCAAACGCGTTCATCGTCGGGCCATAGAATCGCCGGAAGATATCGATAAACTCGGCTGGGCTCTTTTCAGACGATTCAAACCGGAATGTATCCTTCTCCATCGATACCTTCTCCGCGGGGACACCCGCCGCCTCAAACCGCTCCCGAATATGCGCCTCCACGCCCCAAGTCATCGGGCTGACAAATCCTTCCGGCGGCGGCGGCACAAACGCCGTGCTAATCCTGAGAACCTGCGACACAAAGGTAGGGTCGCCGGGGATCCAGTTCCCCATCACAATCTTCCCCCCGGGCTTCGTCACCCTTACCAACTCCTTCGCCACATCGAACGGCTTCGGAGCAAACATCGCCCCAAAAAACGTCACGGTCAAATCGAATGAATCATCCGCCACACCTTCCAAACTGCAGGCATCGCCCTCCACAAACTTCAGATTCGCGAGCCCAGCCGCTGCAGCGCGCCGATTCCCGGCCTCGACCAGATTCTTGGCAATGTCGATCCCGGTCACATCCGCCCCCAACTGCGCCATCGGCAAAGCCGTGGTGCCATCCCCACAGCCGAGGTCAAGCACCTTCAAAGGAACCGCGACATCGAGAGACGCGACAAGCCGCTGTCCGGACTCCCTCATAAACGCGGCGACCGCGGTAAAGTCACCCTTTTCCCATAATGCTTTATTCGGATTCATGCAAAGCACTATAACTCATCACAACCTGAAGCGTGGGAAACTCAACTCAGCCTCCGTTCTATTTCATGCCGCCCCGCCTCGCTGCTCTCCTTCCCAACATTGATCCCTTAAAACGCGGCGGCGACTTCCGTCTGCTCTTCTTCGGCCAGTTGATCTCCGGATTCGGCTCCGCCCTCACCTATGTCGTCCTCCCCATTCAGATGTACCAACTCACGCAATCGACCGTGATGGTCGGCCTGTTGGGAATCGCCGAATTCGTCCCCATGTTACTCGTGGCCTTCTTCGGTGGCGCCTTGGCCGACCTCTTCAATCGGCGTAAACTCCTGCTCGCCTGCGATACCCTCATGTTCTGCGTC
>JBKJLJ010000424.1:0-4569 GCA_046597015.1 Bryobacteraceae bacterium | reverse complement strand
CCAGAATTTGGTCCAACCTAATTTCAAGCAATTCTTCTTGGTCTCTCAAGCACTCGAAAATACGGGCGTTGGCGCATATCTGGGAGCCGCTCCTGCGATCTCCAACCGCGCTGTTCTAGCTGCGGCCGGATCGATCGCGCTTATCGAAGCGCGCCACGCAGGTTGGCTCAATTCGCTAGTGAACGTCCCGATCACGACGAACCTGTACGGCCAGGAACAGAGTTTTGAGGCTGCTCTTTCAGTAGCACAGGTAGTTGCGGCGGCAGGTCCGTTCATTGCGAACCTGAACGGTGGTCCGCCCGTCAGCTATTCGACGGATCCGTCGGATGCTAATGATATCGCGATCCTCAATTACGCTCTGGCTCTGGAATACCTTGAAGCCGAATTCTATAACGTAAACGTTCAGAATTTCTAGAACCGTGCGCCCTAAAACCCCGGGTTGTGCGAAAGGCTAAACGTATTTAGTTAGAACTTTGCCCGCGGGCATCGGACTCGGAACTGGTTTGTTTACCTGAATGTGAGTACTGATGACGGGGAGGCCAAGCCGCCTATGCCGTTTGAAGCACCGCTTTCGAGGACACTGCGAAGATATTGGTTAGCGGAGTACGTTGTAGGCGGCTAATCGAACTATCCCACCCGCTTTGTAATTTCAATTCTGAGGAGCGCGCCTTTGTTGAAGAGGCGTGCTCGTCCGATTTTCTGATTGATTGCATAGCACTCTTGCTGGCTGATCTTTTCTGGAGACGCCCACCAGATGCACCTGCATTGGAAGCCAATCCAACATCACCGTCATCCCAACGGCGCCGCCGACCACTTTTGCTTCGATGACCCTAGGCCCTGCCTCATCCCCGAAACCAACTCCAGCCGCTGGTTCGACCACCTCGGCGGCCTCCAGCGTTGGCAAGGCGTCGAGCCCTTCCTTGGAGGCGTCTAGCCGCCTCGCGCCGGAGGTCCCGGATATCTGGCTCGTCATTCTCAGCGAAGGCCGCATTCCGCGCAGGCTCCCAGAGGGCGTCCTGTTTGCCGGATCGGTCAGCCACAGTTTACTGCCCGCCGTCCTCCGCCGCCTCGAATTTACCGACGCCCCGCTGCTCTAAGCCGCCCGCAACACCGTCCAGGGATGCTGCCCCGCTAAGAATGGTCGAAAGCATGGCAGCCGGCGTCCCCGTCCTCGCCTCCAATCTCGCCGTGTGTCGCGAGTGGCTCCAAGACGGCTCCGAAGGCCTCCTGTTCGAACCCGGCGACCGCTGAGCCTGGATTCACGCGCTATATAGCACTATCACGAACCCTAAAACGTGGGCTCCGCGGCCCCACTGCGCGCGCAAACTGATTTCAGTTATCCTCATGTTCATCGTCAATTGCAGACCGTCTTTCGAAGAGTCCCATGAAATTAGCTCAACTGTCCCCTATCGCGCAAAGCGCCGCCAAAGCCAAAGCAATCACCGGTGAATGGGATTACCCCGGTTTCAATCAACTCCTTATGGAGCTGATCGCCTTTGACAAAACCATGGATGCCCGAGTCACTCGCCAGAAGAAATGGATGATCATCTCCATCTTTCTCACCGTTGTCGCCTTCATCGGAATGATAATTCTTCTCGATATCGGGGACAACACCGCCATCGCCCTCGTCGGGTTTGCCGGAGCCGTCGCGAATCTGATCTGGAGCATCATCCTCTGGCGCAAATCCAGAAAACTCGCCCTCCCCGAAGCCGCCCTTGAATCCGTCCATCAGGTCGCCCGAATGCTCCGCCAGGATCTCGATCCCAAAGCCAAGATCATCACCGTGATCGATCTCTCCGGCCCCACCGACTATAAGAAGAGACTGGCCAAGCCCCAGCAATGGATTTACCGAGACCCCTGGTGCAACATGCGCTTCCGCCTCCGGGATGGCTATACGGCTGTCGTCCGCCAAATCGATACGTTCACTGAGACTACCAAGACCAAACGCAGCGCCAGCGGCAAACTGAAATCGAAAACGAAATGGAAAAAGAAGTCCCGCGTCACCGCGCGGATCATTCCCCCAGCGCCCATCCACTGGGGCGCCCCGCCAAAGGTTGAACTTGTCAGAGAGCGCTTTAAAATCGTCGCCAAACGAGACCTATCTGTCCCCTGTCTCGACCGAACATGGGCTTACAAGGAACCCTCCATTGCACCCAAACGAACCCCTGCGGCAAAGGATATCGTAGGCATGTTATTCCGGCTCTGCGCCATGCGCCCCGTGGAGGCACAATGAAGTGTCAATGGCAAACCGGGCTTCTGTGGCCGGACCCTACGGAACGGTCGCCATGGGTAGTTGCGGCATATGTGGTCAGGCGATCTGTATGTCCCATACTTCGATGGGGCAAGGAGGAATCGCCCGTCCGCAGTGCGCCAGCAGCCAAGCGGGTATCAGGAAAACGAAGAAACCGAATTCGCAGGAGCCCGGAAGTTCACGGTTGTCTTCTTCTGCTTGCCGCCATCTACGGCGACGGTGTCGATCTGGATACCGGCGACAAGTGCCTCGACCAGTCGACGCTTCAGTTCCCAGGACACCGGCGAGTCCAACGTTCGCGGAGTTCCGCCAGCAGCGTTTGCGCCGACGTGAGCATCGTCCCGACGTTCGCTGTTTGGCCGATTCGTCCTCGCAGGTCGTCAACTTCCCGGCGACCTCGAATAAAGCCAGTGAAATAGCATCCAAGAACAGGACAGGGCTGCGTAGCCGCACGATCAGCGGCTACCCGGAAAAAGATCACCCCGCGAAGACTGACACAACAACGCACCTCAAATCGAGGATTTCTACGAAAAGTACGGCCCCGATTAGCCTATCCCATCGTTTCCGCTGAGCATTGGACCCGGCTGGGAGTAGGCCGTCCGGCTGTCTCTGGCGCCCCAACGAGTCGTTTCGCCGGGACCACTACAACGAATGGCCGAGGCGCAGCGGGGACGATGGCGGCTGTGCGAAAAGGGAAACGCCGCTTAGACCAAGTACGGAGCCGCTGCTCGCGTTCTTCGTCAGGTCCGTAGCTTCTGCTTTTCTCTAAATCGTCGTGCCCGTTCCTGGTTCGAGCACTTATCGTGTGCCCGTTTGTCCGACCGATTCTCGGTCACATTCATAGGCTGCTTGCAAATCTCGCACTGAATTAGTTTTTGATGGCCAGCAACATCTTGGTAGAGCTGGAGCCACATGCAGCCGAGTAAATTCGTTGGTGTGGTGAGCCCAACCGAGTTGCCTTTGCCGTCGAGATACAGCCGAGGGTAACAGTACTTTTCTAGTCGCTTATTGATGATTCGCTGCAAAGCCAGCCGAGACGGGCCCAAGGTACTCCCGTATAACCAACCTCCGGCCTCACCGAGGACTCTCATTTCGGCCTGTTGTGCCTCTGTCCGCACGAGCCACTCACTAAAAACCAGGTACTGGCCGACCGGATAGCGTTCTGAACTGGGCACGGCTATGCCCTTTGGCGAACTCTCGATCAGAATTCTTACTTGGAATGATTTAGGAGACCAACGAATAAACCGTTGGAGCTCCCTATGGTCCTCACGCTTTATCGCCGACCAAAGGTGGGACGCGATTTTCATCGAGTTTAGCTCAGAGGTCACTTCGATGATCGACTGCGCCGGTATCGTCTGGCCGCTTCTTGGGTCCGTCAAATGGTCAGTGACGAAAATGCGCCCATGCTGGTTGCAAAACTGCCTGATCGACTCCGCGTCGTGAGAAAGCGCCTCAAATTTTTGGAACAAGCCCGGTTCGTCGCGAAGGGGCGATGTGGTAGTAACCGGGTAAGAGCTTCGCAGGTTGAAGACCCCAGCTTCGATTAGGTATGGTGGTCGCGCCATAGGCCGGCTGCCATCAGGGCCGCCGATTGCCGGTTGCCAATCATCCCAAACCCAGACGTAGCCGCCCTCCGGTAATTCATTGCCGAAGCGGTAAAGGGAAAGACCCGCGAGGGAATTTTTATTTTGCATAACGCGATAGTAACGGCTTGCTGTCTAGTAATGCGTTTTTATCCAGGTTACTTATAGAAGTGTCACAGAACACTTATGATTCTAACCAGAACTTCTGCGGTCTTACTGAACGAAAAGCAACCGTCCGACGCCATGACCATCTCCTCGGCAACGATCCGTCGTTGGCGTCTTCATCGAGACGGTCCCGCATTCGTCAAACTCGGCACCTCCGTGCGCTGCCGGCCTGAAGATATCCAGCGATTTATTGATGGATTGCCCCCGGCTGCTTCACAGCGGATAACGGAATACACGATCGCGGCGCGCGACGGTTGCCAATTGGAAGTAAACGTTCACATCGGAGCCAGAGAGGGAATAGCCACGGGAAATTCGCCTCCGGCGGTAATTTCAACTACTGTCGCCCGGGCGATCGGGCTGGAGGTTGGCACCGATGGCTGAGGTCGACAAAACCAGAATCAGGGCGGCAGTAGAGGTTCTTACGACGCCCGGGCAAGTCTTCGAATTGCGGCTTCTCGAAGTTACACTCAAAGGAAGACAATCTCCGGCGACTATGAGCGGGTATTTTGACTCTGCTCAGTCGCTTGCAGATTGTGCGGAAAAATTTTCAGGATCTGCCAAAGGGTCGTA
>JBKJLJ010000411.1:0-5723 GCA_046597015.1 Bryobacteraceae bacterium | reverse complement strand
TGGACCATCCGAATATCGCGGCCATTTATGGGTTGGAAGGCAACCCGATTGTAATGGAGCTGGTGGAAGGGGGAGATGCTGTGCGGTCCGATGCCGTTGGCCGAAGCGATGGGGATTGCCCGGCAGATAGCGGAGGCGCAGGAGGCGGCACATGAGAAAGGGATTATTCATCGGGATTTTAAGCCTGGGAATGTAATGGTCACGGCGGCGGGCGTTGTTAAGGTTTTGGATCTTGGGTTGGCGAAGGGCGTGGACCGGAGTAGGGTTTCAAGTGGAGCCAACTCGCCGACGTTTACGATGGGGGCCCGGTGTTTAGATCGCAATTTGAAGGATCGGTTGCCCGCGAATTCCGTTCCGTTGAGCCACCGCTTTGACGCTTGAAACGTGACCGGCGGCGAGCCGGAGAAGACCTTTCCGCGCGTGGTCCGTATACCTATCGCGCCGGCGAGGTTAACCGCAGCCGCTCCGCGTTCGCTACAAAGTCATTTGATGGCATCACTCCCGCGGCTAAGTAGTTTTTCAGCACCTCATGGACCGCCCGCGTTTCCGCTTTCACAGGTGGAGCCTTGGCCAGTTTCTATCCCCTTTCTGGATCGATTCGCGGCGGCCCTGCTCCCATACTTTCAACGCCGTCCGGTCGAAAAACATGTACAGCTTGTCACCTTCCAAGAGGAATGCTTTCGGATCGGCTGGAGCGGGGTAACCCTTGCCAATCGAATATGCGCAGAAGCCACCATACTCTGGCACAAACCGCTTGGAATCGCTGAGAAAGAGGTCTCGATGGGCTTGATTCGCAAACCACCAAATGACGCCTCCGTATTCGGCGGCGAAGGCCTTTGACCCCCTTTCGACCGTTCGTTCCCGGTACGAAATCACGTCATGGCCTTGCATCGCTACGCCTTCGCCATTCCGGCTAAAAGCGTCTACCTTGGGTCGGCGGTAGGTTCGCCACTTTCCAGCCTCCTCTTCCGTTTCATCCACCAAGTGGATCGGATCTGCCGGAGGCAGCAGAACAAGTACCGTGCCGCGTATTTCATTATTGGGCAAACGGGTTTCACGCTGAGGGGGCCGAGGTTCATGAAGAGGCTCGGATGGGGCTAGTTTTAACTTGCCGCCCGAATCTTGAGCGTACAGCGCAGCCCCGATAGTCAGGGCGATGGCGAATAAACGCATTTTTGCAACTCCTTTCCTGTCTTGGGGACGCGGCGTCGGCCACGTCCCCGGCTTGCACTAACCCAAATGGCGCTAGCGAAATCGGAATACGATCGGGCAGTTTACGATGAACCCGCCTGAACCGTACTTCGCCCCTCCCGGTCCAGTGATCGCACCCGCCTCTACCAGAGCCAAAATCTGGAATTCTTCAATGACCCGCGAACGCCAGCCACGCGCAATCGCATTTGCTGTCCACTCCCCCACATTGACGTCCCAGAGCGGGCTGTAGTCGGTTGCCACGGTGGGAATTCCCCCCAAAACATTTAACGGCCCACGGCCGTCGGTCAGGGCGCTGACAATCCCTTGGCGCTGTGGATTGTCGCATCCGGTGGGTCCATTGATCGTCAAGAACAGCCGCTCAACCGCACTAAAGGCGCTATCGTCGTTTCCCAGATCGATATCCGTCAATCCGGGGGCGAGGGTCGCTCCCTCCAAGGCGGCCGGAAGACCCGCCGAGGCCTCTGTGCTGAGGTACAGAACAGGTTTGGCAAAGCTGAAGCCCGTGCTCAGAGACAGAGTCACCGTTGAAGCAAATGCGTTCGTCGGGCTGATGTTGATGGCAATTACTTTGTCATGCACCAGTCCGTAATTGGGTCTGCCGCCCATCATGAACTCCTGGATGTTGTCTCCCATCGCGATAATGGGAGCGTTGTAGATGTGACCCCCGGCGTTCTCGATACGGACAAGAGGGCTGTAATCGCGATCGCCAATCGAACCGGGCTCGGCCACGGCGGGCGGGAAAGGGGAGTCGCCGTTTCCCGGCACGACGCGCAATTGCGGGGCGAAATCGACGGAACCGCTTTCGAATTCGAGCGTGCCGTCTTTCAAGAGCCGGGCGCTTCGCACCGCACGCGACGAGACGGCGGCGTAATACAGTTTGGCCGAAAAGTTCAGGCCCAGAGCCTCCGCGTTGTGTTTATCGGTCGTGTCAGTGAGGATGTACCAGACGGTCTTGTTGCCATTGCGAATTTTGCCCTTGTAAAGCGGCAGCCGTAAAGTGGCAGCGCGTTGATCGAGCAACCCGGCGGTCAGCAGTTGCAGCGGCCCGACAAGCTCCTTTTGTACGGTCGAAGGCGCCGCTCCAAAGTACGTCTCAGGAACATCGGCACCGATTGACGGCGACGCGGGATCGATTCGACATCCTGGCCCGGGCGGCGTTTGGCCCCACGCCGCTGTGCAAAGGCAGCCAATGGCTACGCTAGCCCAGAAGAACTTTTTAAGAACCTCGGGACGGCTGAGCATAATTTGTTTGATCATGGTTTTGGAACACTCCCTGTTTTAGAACGATTCGGAAGCCGGCGCTGCAGCACAGGCCGGTTTTTCAATGGAGTAGTCGCAAAACCTGGTGAAACCCCCCTCTGCCAAAGAATCTTTTTTGACAATTCTTTTTGGCAAACAATCACAGGGGGAAGACGCATGCTCCAGCGACTACCTTTTTGAATGCTGTCGACAATATCCAATAACCCGGTTGAATTCATTCTCTTCTTCGGTCAAACGAGAGCCAGCGCTCCAGCCAGAAGCTTGGGCGACGACGAACTGGTGCGGGCGGTCCTGCAGCGAGATCGGAAGGCCACCGCTGAGTTTGTCCAACTTTTTTCCGGTCGGGTTTATAGCTATGTTCGTTCTAGACTCACGCCGCGAGTGGAACCGGTGGACGACCTGGTCCACGAGACGTTTCTTGCGGCATGGCAACGGCTTAGTTCCTTCCGGGGCGATTCCGATCTGGACGCCTGGATTTTGGGAATTGCGCGTCACAAAGTGGAGGATCATTACCGGGACCGGCTGGCGCGGATGGACGTTTGGGACGAGGAGCTTGAGAGAGACGCGGAACTATCCGGCGACGAACATGCCATCGATGTCGAACTCGACCGCCGGCTGGTGGCCCAGCGAGCGTCCAATGTGCTCGCCGATCTGCCGGAGCATTACGCCACAATCTTACGATGGAGATATTGGGAACAACGGAATTGCCGGGCCATCGGTATGTCGATAGGAAAAACTGAAAAAGCGGTGGAACGCGTGCTCGCCCGGGCGCGAGCTCATTTTAAGAATAGGTGGATCAATGCTTAACGACGATCTGCCCTTTGAGACCATCGCCGCCGCGCCGGAACCGGAATGGGAGGCGCCGTCGAAGCTTAAAGCCCGGCTCTACTCCGCGCTGGTAGAAGCTCAGGCAGCCGAAGGTCCACTGATGAGCCTTTCCGAATGCCAAACCCGTGGCCGGGAGCTATGCGTATTTGAAGCGCTCGTTGCTATCGCGCCAATCGGCGAGCCGTTGAAAACCCGCAACCCCTGCCGGGTGTGTCACGCCCGGGTCTTAGCGGAAAACTTGGATAAAGCACCGATCTGGTGGCCCGGTTGTCCATACGCCGATTTTCAAAAGTAGTGACGCTAAAAGTATTTCACAACGCCGAACAAGTGCTGAAAGTTCATGAGTTGCCTGTGAGCGCTGGGAGTTAGGCGTAATCCGATGACGTTTCGTTGCTGCAGATGTTCCATGAACGCGTACCGGAATCCCCATCCATTCCGAATGAGGAGATCCGTGCCGGCGGCCACCCGCAGACCGGGCGCGCGTGCGGTAAAAGTGGCGGGCGCTGATAAGGCTCCTTTCGAGACAATCAGCTCCGTGGGTTCGCTTCTAAACCACATTGCGTTTATGCCGACAGAGAGAAAGGGGCGGACGAGACTTTTCCGGTTGCGGAAGTAAAGCAGCGCGTCTCCGCCCACATTGTGCTGCGCGCTCTTCCGGCGCTGCTGATAGAACGCGTTATCCGACGTGCTCGCCTGGAAAATCAAATCATTTCGATTGGCGGACCAAGCTGCTTGAATGCTGACATATTCGGCGAGATTCCATCCGCCGAACAGATGAACTTGCGGGCCAATCTTGGGTTCATAACTGGAGAGGGAAGCCGATGTCGCAGCGATATTCGCGCCGGATCCACCCGAAAGGATGGAAATCCCAGGCCCGCCGCCAACGAAGAAACGCGGCTCTTGCGCGAAAGCGCAGGGTAAGAGCACAGAAACGAGTGAGTAAAACAGGATTCGAATCAAATGGTTTCCTAGAGGGTGAGCCTAACGAGCTTGCCAGTCTCTACGTCAACTCGCAAAGTTGCGGGAGTCGGGCCTTTCCCATCTTAAAACCTTCAGGTTGTCAATCGCTAGTCCGAAGTTCCCCGGCTCCGGAACGGCTAACTCGATTAGAAGTTGAAGGAGTTTTAGCGCCATTTTCGAGAGTTAACCAATTCACGGAAACGTGCTGAGAACCAGAGAAACGGCCCAAAAAGACTCATTCCGGAGCCCCGCTTCACTTTGCCCGTGAGATGCAAGTTTTGCCAGAGAATTCTCTGTTGCGCAACCTATTGCCAACACTATACACATCCCACGAGGGATCCAGCTAACAAACAGAAACGCATCGGGAGGCAAGGGATATTTTTGCTCTCCGAGAACTCCCCGAAAGCGACATCACAATTAATTCCGGGGGGTGCAGACCGGGCAGGGAAGTCCATCCCCCGAAGGCGAGACAAGCACGCAGTGCAGGGAGATCCCCGCAGCACGCTTCCGGCCGACCGGAAAGTATGGCCCAGATCGACGTCAGCGAGCATTCGGTATCCAATTGGGGGGCGAAAATGACGTCGCTCGACGACGGGGATTATCGGCTCCATTCGGACTGCCCACGCCCTAATCGGGGGAGGGGCGGTTGGCGTGGCAAGAATCTCCGAGGGGATTTCCCAGCGGGAATCAGCGCTACTCATGGGAGTCATTTGGTGGGCGTCTCCAGAAAAGATCAGCCAGCGATAGTGTTATGCAATCAATCAGAAAATCGGAAGAGCACGCCTCTTCAACAAAGGCGCGCTCCTCAGAATTGGAATTACAATGCAGTTAGGATAGTTCGATTAGCCGCCCACATCGTATTCCGCTAACGAGATCTTCGCAGTGTCCTCGAAAGCGGTGCTTCAAACGACATATGCGGCCTGGCCTCCCCGTCATCAGTAATCACACTTGGGTAAACAAACCAGTTCCGATTCCGGTGCCCCCGGGCAAATTTCTAACTAAATACGTTTAGCCTTTCGCACAACCCGGGGTTTTAGGGCGCACGGTTCTAGAAATTCTGAACGTTCACGTTATAGAATTCGGCTTCAAGGTATTCCAGAGCCAGAGCGTAATTGAGGATCGCGATATCATTAGCATCCGAGGGAACCGTCGAATAGCTGACGGGCGGACCACCGTTCAGATTCGCAATAAACGGACCTGCCGCCGAAACTACTTGTGCTACCGAAAGAGCAGCCTCAAAACTTTGTTCCTGGCCGTACAGGTTCGTCGTGATCGGGACGTTCAATAGCGAATTGAGCCAACCAGCGTGGCGCGCTTCGATAAGCGCGATCGATCCTGCCGCAGCCAGAACAGCGCGGTTGGAGATCGCAGGAGCGGCTCCCAGATATGCGCCAACGCCCGTATTTTCGAGTGCTTGAGAGACCAAGAAGAATTGCTTGAAATTAGGTTGGACCAAATTCTGG
>JBKJLJ010000260.1:0-3921 GCA_046597015.1 Bryobacteraceae bacterium | reverse complement strand
GAACTCGCCGCTAAGTAGGGGGCGAGTTCTACATGTTCCTTCGCTTCCATTTCGTGCTTTGCCGCAACTGCGCGATAGTGCGCCGCGAGCTTGCGATGATCCTCGGCGGTCTTGGCCGTCGATACTAACTCTGCCAGTCGCTTCTTGGTTAGAATGTTGCCGGAGGTTTGGCCGTTCGCACCGCGTGAGAGCATCAGGGCTCCCCCGGTAAGGGCTGCGACGCCAAAGCCGCGGCGGTTCGAAGTATTTGTTTCCATTACATGTTTCCTTTAGATATCCGGGCAGTGCCTCGGGGGTTCGGATTGTAAATGTTTGCAGAAAGCGCACATCGTGGTGTCACTTCGATCGCAGTTCCGGGCTCCAGCTTCATGAAGCCCAGCAATGATCTACTTTGCCGCCTCCACGGTCTTGATCGCGAAACCTTTTACCCCTCCCTTCTCAATCATCGTGCCTGTCACCTTCACTTTCTGCTCAATAAAGGGCATGAGCTTCTCGTTCTGGTTCTTATGGTCCGAAGCTACCGGGAGGTATAGTGTCCCGCTGGCCTCATCAAGCAGGCCCAGAGGAACACCAGCCTTTGCACAGGCCGTCGCGCAGCTTGTGTGCTTTTCTCCCTTGCTGTCATGGGACATGTAGCACCCGGTGTCCACTACTAAGCTGGTCATGGTGATTTCTTTGCCGTGGTCGTCGTGGGCGTGCTGCGCCATCGCCAGGCTCACGAGTGCCAGGAGTGTCAAGATCGTTGTTTTCATGTTTCTCGTTCTTCCTTTCAAATTCGGCCTCCTTCTCTCGCAACGCCGCTTCGGTCGAGAGGCCAAGGGTTTACTTCTTGGCGTGCCCCGCATGATCGGAACTGGGTGCGGCCACGCCTAACTTCACACTATCGGCAACCAGCTTTTTGCCTACTTCTTTGGCGTTAACCATGACGCGGTCGCCGACCTTCAACTCACTGGCGGTGGCCGCCTTGTCGTCGCGGGTGTACTTGGTCTCCGAGTTCAGGCCGACCTCGACAACCTTCTTATTAGTGGTCTCAACGGTGACAGCCTCGGTCGAAACCTTGGTGACCGTTCCCATCACGTGTTCCACGCCGTTATGGGCGGACGCCATACGACTGCTTGCCAGTAAGAGGAAAAGCGCCAGGACAAAGGCGCCTTTCCTGAATCCATCAATGTTGCGAATGCGCACGCGGTTTTGCATGTGAGTCGCCTCCTTTCAAAAAGTCTTCTTCTTCTTTCTCTTCCTGCCATTCCGCGGGAGTCCTGGGATTCATCTTCTGCATATCCCGTTCTTCATCCGCGGAAACTTGTGGTAGGTGGCGAATGAAGCGTACAAGCCTCCATGACGCCACTTCCGATTTTGGGGTGCAAGTGCCCCAGGCGGGCATTCCGGTCAGGCGAATGCCGTTCTCAATGATAAAAAACAGCTCTCCGTCGCTCAGTTCCTGCGTGTCAGACTTGCGCATATCCGGTGCACGAGGATACATATTCCTGCCCATCTCTGTCTCTCCGCTGCCGTTATTGGCGTGGCATGTCGCGCAGTGGTCCGCCCAGTGCGCTCGCGCTTCGGACAGGACTTCGGCAGTGTTGGGCTCCGGATTTTGCGCGGACTTGACACTACTGGGGGCTGCGAGCCGGCGCGCTGAGCGGGCGGCGAACTTCTCGATCGCGGTCGGCTCCGCCTTGGCGCTGAAACCTCCCGATGCGATCTTTAGAAATGCGAAGGCGCCAATGCCGACGGCGAGCGCGACTATGGTGAGTGTCCCGAGCGTACGTTTCATTGCCATCTCCTAGTTCTGACCGGCCCCGCTGGCCGATGCTTCACTGCGCATTGATGCAGGTTCGGGCTATCACTGGCGAGTTCTATCGCTCCCGTCAACAACATCCCCTCAATTTCGACTGCCCGTCTCCTCCCCTCCACTAAAGCCATGACACAGTCTTGTTGAAGCTGGAAGAGATTCCGTTGGCTGATCAGCACTTGCGGGCAAGCGGCTGCCATGCCCCCGAAGCTATTCAGATAGAGGTCGTAGGCTTGCTCGGGCTTTGGAATCATTCGACTCCGCAAGCGCTCCGCGGTCGCGATGGCATCCTTATACTTCCGGTCATTTTGTGTTCTTCCTTTGTATTCGAGTTGTTTCGGACTTGCGATCTCATCACCTTGCAGCGATGATAACGGTCGAGGAGCGGACTTCCATTGCATCTGCTTACTGCTCATTGCCGCCCGAGGCCGGCTGAGATTCGCCCATCGATTTGGGCATACCGAAATCGGCACCGCCCCCGAGCAGTAGCCCTTGGATTTCGATGGCACGTTGCCATGTGTTTACTAACGCGGCCACATAGCTGTCTTGAAACTGGAAAAGATTCCGCTGAGCGATCAACGCTTGCGGATAAGCGCCCGCCATCTGGCGGAAGTTGGCGAGGTACAGATCATAAGCCTGGCGCGCCTTCGGAAGGATGCGGGTCCGATATCGCTCGACCGCCATTGATGAGTCTTTATAGTCTTTATACTCTGCTGCCAGACGCGCCTTCAACGAAAGCTTCGTCCGTTGTACCTCCAAGCGGGCGCGCTCGGCATCCGCCTTCGCTGCCTTCACTCCCCCTTGGTTGCGATTGAAGATGGGAATTTCGACGCCCACGTCAAAAATTCCTTCGAGTCCACGTCGCTGTGTAGGACCGAGGGGACCAATCTCGCCGTACTCGCGGTTGTTTCGGAGGCCCCCGCGAATAAAGATGTTTGGGATTTTCTCGACTTCCGCCCGGCGGACTGAGAACTCTGATTGACGCACCGAAACTTCGGCGGCGCGAAGTTCAGGACTATCTTTATAGATCGCTTCCAACGCCTGGTCGGCATCGAGCTTGGGAAAGTCCTCAAGACTTCCCGCAAGGACCGTCGGCTTGAGAGCCGGACTGTTTAATACCGCTGCCAGTTGGCGCCAAGTTCGTTCTCGCGCATTCCTGGCGTTGACGAGTTCAAGTTGAATGCGTTCAGACTCTGTTTCCGCCGAAAGGAGGTCGGGCTTGTCGGCCTGCCCCACGTTCGCTAATTCCTGCGAGACAGATACTGCTCGTATCGCCAAATTTGCTAAATCGGTACGGACTTGAATGAGAAGCTGATCGCCAAGGGCCTGGTAGTAAAGGGTTCGGACGGAATTGAGAAGCCTCTGTTTTTGCGCATTCTGGTGCTCTACAAAAACTGCCTGATCTTGCAGGGCAACCTTTCGATCCAAGCCAAGTTTGCCAGCCGTAATGAAGCGTTGCTCCACAAAGCCGCCAATGGCTCCGCCACCCGTCACTTTGGAGACGTGCTCTCCATTTGCACCGAAGGTAGGGTTAGGCCAAAGCCCAGCTTGTTGCGCACGTCCGGCCGCCGCATCGACCAGGGCTTTCGCCTGGCCAATGGTCGGGTTTGCCGCAAGTGCCATACGCTCCAGATCTTCAAGGCGAAGGCCGGCGTCTCCGGCAGGTGCGTTTACGGCGGGAAGGCCGGCGGCTTCCGTTGTGTTCGCTGCTTTTACCAGCTCCAACTGCATCGGGCACTTCGTGCATTTACCTGGAGCGTTGGATCGCACCTCAGGATGCATCGGGCAGGCGTAAACGGCACCTGTTCCTGGCTTGACTGGAACGGGTGTCGCCTAGTGGACATGTTCAAGTGGCTTAGGGGTTTGCTGGGCCGATGCCATAAGCGCAAACAGCGTGGTCAGAATAACGCCCCTCGTCGAAATCGAGAGTCTCGAGTAGAAGTCTCTATGCATCTTCGCGCTACTTCCCATGCTCATGATTGGGCATCGCCATCGGGGTTTTCTTGTCCTTTGGCTTAGCATCCTCTGTTTTCTTCAACTCCATGATCTTGTCGTAGACTTCCGGAGTTACCACCCGCACGAGCGTCATCATGCCCATCATGGAGCCCGTCCAACCCTTGCGGAGC
>JBKJLJ010000203.1:0-3633 GCA_046597015.1 Bryobacteraceae bacterium | reverse complement strand
CTTGCCCTTGCCCAGGGGCAGATCGTAGCCATAGCCGAGGGTGAAGATGTGCGGGCGGTTCTCGCCGCCGACCACCTTCTCAGTGGTCCGGTTGTAGTAGTTCTGTCCGCCGGTGCTGACGAGGGTCTTCGAGAACGTGTAGGAAGCCATCATCCAAAGGCCCTTCGAGTACCGCTTTTGAAAGCTGGTTTCGAGGCCGTTGTAAGTGCTGTGACCGTTCTGCGTGGTGACCGACCCGAAGCCGCTGTACTGCGGAAACGGACGCAGAGCCTGCGAAAGGGTCAGGTTCTGGGGGAAACTGGCGTAGGGCAGCTTGAACCCGGCGGCGATCGCAATCGGGTTGTTAATCACCGAGCTTACCGGGCTACTCAGCAGGTTTCCGTAGATGGGGAAGTACCGGGGGTCTAACTGATTGAAGTCGAAGCCGCTTTGAATCTTCACGCCGTAGTTGGCGTGAAAGCTGGTCCGCAAAAGGGTCGAAGGGGTAAAGCTGTGCTCGACCGTGAAGTTGTAGTCGACATAGTAGCCGGGCTTGCCGGACTCGCCGGTCTTGTAAGTGGGGCTGCCGTTGACGACGAGGCCCGCGTTCTTCTGCGGGGGGCGCTGGGCTTCCACAAACGCCCGGAGGCCGGGAGAGTCGAGGCCCTGGCGCTGCGTGAAGGAGATGCCGTTCGACAGGTTATTGCCGATCGAGCCGAAGCCTCCGCCGAAGCCTTGAATGCCGTTGTCGGCGTTGCCATCTTCGCGGATGATGTCCCACATAATGGCACCGCCGCCGCGCACCACTGTTTTCGAATTCAGTTGATAGGCGAAGCCAATCCGAGGGGCCCAAGCGTTCTTGCGGGTGTCGAGCAGGATTGGGCGGCTCTCGGAGGCGAACTCGAGGGCGCCCAGAATGCCATTGGCGGCCGGATTCGGGATGGTTGGATTGAAGTTACTGTTCTGGAGCTTGGCTTCCCGGCGGGGGGTGCTGTAGTCATAGCGAATGCCCAAGTTCAGCGTGAGCTTCTTGCTGACCTTGAAGTCGTCCTGGACGTAGCCGGCGTAGTACTTATAGCGGTAGTCGATGTCGGCTCCAAAGTTGAAGGACCCGCCGCTGGGCAGGCCTAACAGAAACGCCGCGAAGCCGATGCCGGTTTGGCCGCTCACGGACGGGTTGCCGGTGGCCGCCGTGCTATAGCTGATCGAACCGCCACAGTTATTGCAATCCTGCCGGCGATAGCTCAAAGAGATGTAGCTGCCGCCGAACTTGACGTTGTGGCGGCCTTTGACCCACGACAGGTTGTCGGTGATGTTCAACGTGCTGCTAGGCGATTTGGTGTCGACGCTGCCGCCGAAGTTGCCGAACTCGGTGTTGTATTTGGTGTAGGCCCCCGTCTTCTCCGCGCCGGACCCAGTGAGGCCGGGCAGCAGCGTCGCCGCACGATAGGACGCTGGCATTAGCAGGTTCGGGCCCTCTCCGAGTTTGCGTTGGTTAATGCCCAGCGTGAAGTGGTTCAGCAGGTTGTTGGTAATCGTGTAATCACTGCCGAAGCGCCAGTAGCGGATCTGGCCGAACTCCTGAAACGCTTCGGCGAGGGGACCGGGGATGGGCCCGGCGAGCGGGTAGCTGTCAAAGTATTGGCGGCTAAACATGCCGTTGACGCGGAACTTGTCAGAAAACAGATGGTCGCCTTTAATCGAATAGACGGCCTGCCAAGCACCGGGCGTGCGGGATCCGTTGTTGCGAATCCGGGTGTTGTTGAAGACGACGTTGGGGCTATCGGGTTCGGGAAGGTACTTGAAGATTTCCTTGGCCACGGGGCTGATCCGGTCCGGGCAGATCACGTTCGCGACGCCGTTGCAGGCCAAGGGCCGGCGATCGTTGGCGTTGGCGATGATGTTGCCACTAGCGTCCATCGGGTCGTAGAGCGGAACCATCGCGCCGTTGGCATTGGTGTACCGGCGGAAATCGCCGTTGCGGAAATCCGCGATGGGGAGCGACTGCAGGCCGCTGCTGCTGTAGTTCTTCGCGCGGGAACGCTCGCCCGCGAAGAAGAAGAAGGTCTTATTGCGGCCGTCGTAGAGCTTGGGAATGAACACGGGGCCACCGAGGTTCGCCGCTTCGACATGCTGGCGGCGGACGCTTTCTCCGCGGGCGGTGGTTCCCCAGAAAAAGCCCTGCGCGTTCAATTTCTCATGGCGCAATTGGACGAGCCCGGAGCCATGCAGCGCGTTGGTGCCCGACTTGGTCGTATAGTTCAACACCCCGTTCGAGGCGCGACCGAATTCGGCGGAGTAGGCCGAGGTCTGCACTTTGAACTCTTCGACGGCCTCGGTGCTGACGACGCGCATTTGGGGATCGTTGCGGCGTTCGCTCATCGACTCAGCGCCGTCGACGAGCAAGCTGGCGCCGTTGGCTTGGCCACCGGCAATGCGGGGCGCGCCGCCGGTGGTATCCGGGTCGCTCGTCAGGTTCATGGAAACGCCGGGGGCTAAGCTCGCAAACGCCAGGTTGCTACGGAGACCCCCGTTAATGAAGAGCGGGAGCTGTTGAATCGCCCGGTTGTCAACCACAGTTCCGAGGTCGCTGCGATCGGTTTGCAGCAGCGGCGTAGTGGATTCTACGCGGATGGTTTCCTGCACGGCGCCCAACTGCATCTGGATGTCGAGGCGGGAAGTTGTGTTGACCTGCACGACGACGTTGGGGGCTTCGGCTTTGCGGAATCCGTCTTTCTCAGCCGTAACGATGTAGCGTCCGGCCGTGAGCGACAGAAACGTATAGTTGCCTTCCGCATTGGTCTCAACGAGGCTGCGCTGGCCCGTGCTCGGGTTGGTCAGGGTCACCTTGGCGGTCGGCACGATGGCCCCGGATGAGTCGACCACGGAGCCTGTAATGGTGCCGCGGTCCTGGGCTAGAAGCGTAGCCGAGGCAAGAAATAGCAAAAGACCAAAGCGATTCATGACGGTAACGATATCAGGTTCGCCTTCGCAGTTCCACCCCGGAGAGCCGGGGTGGAAGAGGGCGAACGTAATTCGTTATCGACCCTGTTCGGGATTGCCCGCGCCGGGCGCAGGAGTCGGGGAAGCTTTTTTCACCGGAAGGTCTTTCTTCAAGGGGCTGATCAAAATATGCGCGTTGCGCCCTTCGAGGCGCGGCGAACCTTCTACGGTTCCGAACGGCTTCAAATCGCCGGCAAACCGGAGCAATAATTTCTGACCCAAATCGACGTGAGCTATCTCGCGTCCGCGGAACTGCACCACAGCCTTCACGCGATTGCCCTCACCCAAGAACCGAATCGCATGATTCTTTTTAAAGTCGTAGTCGTGATCGTCGGTGTTCGGCCGCAACATGAGCTCTTTCACGTGAATCACGTGCTGCTTGCGCTTGGCATCGTGGCTCTTCTTTTTCTGCTCGTATTGCCACTGGCCATAGTCCATGGCCTTGGCCACAGGCGGCTCAGCCGTCGGCGCAATCACGATCAGATCTAGACCCAGATCCTTGGCCTTCCGCACCGCGGCGGGCGTGGGCATGACCTCCACGGTGCCGTCTGGGAACACGGCGCGCACTTCGCGAGCTCGAATCGCTTCGTTTACGTTCTCTCGAATCTTGGGGCGGGGCAGGCGAAAAGGTCGGTTTGGATACATTCAGCT
>JBKJLJ010001039.1:0-9703 GCA_046597015.1 Bryobacteraceae bacterium | reverse complement strand
CTGGGCCACCGCCGCCTGTCGATCTTCGATTTGAGCGAGGCCGGACGCCAGCCGATGCTCTCGGAAGACCGTTCGATCGGCGTCGTTTTCAACGGCGCCATCTATAACTTCCACCCGCTGCGGGAAGAGCTGATCCAAGCCGGTTACCGCTTCCGCAGCGGCACCGACACCGAGATTCTCATCCACGGCTATCAGCACTGGGGCATCGACGAGCTGTTGCGCCGGATGCGCGGCATGTTCGCCATCGGGCTCTGGGATGACCGTCAAAAGAAGCTGTTCCTGATCCGCGACCGTTTGGGCGTGAAGCCACTCGCCTACGCCGTCCGCGGCGGAGCCATCGCCTTTGCCTCTACCGTGCGGGCTTTAAAGGATGCCGGCTTCGCCGAGGAGTTGGATACGCAAGGCGTGGCTGATTTTCTCGAGTTCGGTTATGTGACTGATCAAAGGTCCATCTACCGGAATATAAGCAAAATCCCCGCGGGTCATATTGTGGAATGGTCCGGCGATAAGATCAACCAGAGATGTTACTGGACACCCCGGACGGTAGACAGTCATAAAGTTACTTTTGAAGAGGCTGTCCAGGAGACTGAAGACCGCTTCCTCGAAGCGGTGAAGCTCCGTCTGGAAGCCGATGTCCCCGTGGGAGCGCTCCTCAGCGGCGGTGTGGATTCCAGTCTGGTCTGCTGGGCCATCGCCAAGCTGGGCGGCAACATCACCGCTTTCACCATCGGTACACCCGGCCACGTTTGGGACGAAACCGATGACGCGGTCGCGACGGCGAAAAAGCTCGGCATCCGGCATCAGGTGATTACAGTTTCTGACTCCGACGCACCCGACGTCGAGGAGTTGGCCGCCGCTTACGCCGAGCCGTTCGCCTGCGCCTCGGCGCTCGGCATGTTGCGGGTTTCGCGCGCGGTGCGTTCGGAGGCGACGGTCTTATTGACCGGTGACGGCGGCGACGACGTGTTTCTCGGCTACCCCGGCCACAAACATTTTTATCACGCCCAGCGGCTGGCCACCGCGCTGCCTCCAGGCTCGCTCCCGTTGTGGCAGGTGGCTCGTTCGCTGACGCCGAAGGTGGGTCTTGTCAAGCGCGCCGCCCATTTCCTCGACTACGCTACTGGCGGCCTGGGTGCCGTGGCCCAGGCGCATGACGGCTTGCCTTTCTACCATCGCAATGGCCTGTTGGGCGAGCTGCTCCAGGAAGCCACCGTGCCCCAGCGCTCCATCGCCTGGTCGCGGGATGCTGCCCAAAGCCTGATGCAGGAGTTTCTCGACTACGACCGCAACACCCGTTTCGTCGGCGAGTATCTGACGAAGGTGGACGGGGGCACCATGCATTACGCGGTAGAAGCGCGATCTCCGTTTCTTGATCAGGAGCTGTGGAACTACGCCGCCGGGTTGCCCTTCGGCCTCCGTCTGCGCGGCGGCAGTCTGAAGGCGATTCTCCGCGAGATATCCCGCCGCCGCGTTTCGGAGGCGGTAGCTGGCGGAGCCAAACGCGGGTTTGGCATCCCGGTTGGCCGCTGGCTGGCCGGCAAATGGGGCGCGCGGTTCCAGGAGGCGTTCTCGAACTCCTTGCTGGCCCAACAGGGTTTCATCGACGAGAAACAGGTCTTGGCCCTCTGGCAGAAGTGCGCCGTCGAGGGAGAGGTGCCGAATCAATTGTGGTACCTTTTCGTGCTCGAAACCTGGCTACGCTACGAAACAGACCGTCGGGTGGCCGTGGGCTAGCCGCTTTTTATAGTAGATGGTGATAACGTCTTGACTATTTATAGCCAGATTTCAATCCAAGCGCCGATTTCCACAACTCAGGCCCCATAAAGAAGACTGGTGTTGCCCGGTTTCCTCCGCGAATGGCCAAGCCGCCATGGAATCACGCGGCCCGGCATCTATCTCCCTACCCCAATACTGTTCATTTAGTTGATTTTGATGCAAACAACTGGCTGGTGCCGGACCGTGGGGGCCCTACCATCCACCTTGGCACCGAAAAGAACGTGGGTGCCGGTTTCCAAGAGGGAGACAGCTTTGCCAGTCGGGTTGAATGCTGAGCCAGTCCGGCTGATGGTGTTTGCGCCAGAACGCCGGCGCGGGTTGGCGCGGATAGAGTTTCCGCTCCATCTCTGCTTCATCCCATTCGCTAGCCTCCGGCCACTTTAGGCTGGCTGCTTCGGCGGCGGCCAGATAATCGGAAACGGTGCTTGGGGAGATACCGCAACTGTGGGCAATGGCTCGCTGGCTCAAGTCGCGGGCCTTCCAGGTTCAGGACTCTGTTGATCTTGCGCATCGACAGCCTCTTCTGTGGCAACTCTGGGTTTCTCCTCGCTTCCGAGGAGCCCATTTTCGCCAGTGCCGCTTGCGCCGCCAGCCCGAAGTGATGATCGCCATCGGTTAGGAATCGTGACCGACATGGCCAGGAATCGGCAATTTAGAGCATTTGTTCTTCCACGGACCTATACCAAAGCTTCCACGGATCTACGCCAGGCAATGTTTGCGGCGATCATAGTTTTCTGCCAGTAGTGTCCTTCTCGCCGGAATTCCCACGCAACTACTCCGGGTAGGTCTGTCTTATGTAACAGCTCCGTGGTAGCTACGACATAGCTATGAGCAGGGTCGATCTAGACAGTATGGTAGCGATCTGCTACACTACAAAATAGGAATGATCATAGCGGTCGCAAACCAAAAAGGCGGATGCGGGAAAACCACGGTAGCCATGAGCTTAGCGGGAGTCCTGGGTACTGAGGGCGCTCTAAAAGTCCTTCTGATCGACGCGGATCCCCAAGCCAGCGCCCAACAATGGGCCATGCGAGCCGGGGAGGAGGGTATGGGGTTCGAACTGATGACGCATCCCCATGAAGACATTCACAAAAAAGCCCGGGAGATGGCCGCCAAAGAATACGACGTGGTCATTATTGATTGCCCGCCTGGCGCCGTGATGGCCACCGCCGGCAAAGACAGCCATACCAGCATCTGCCGCATGGCCCTTTTGGTGGCCGATATTGTGGTGGTCCCGGTGCGGCCCTCCATGCTCGACTATGTTGCCAGCCACCAATTGTTGCCGCTTCTGCGGGACATTAGTTCGCTGAAAGAAAAGCAGAAAGTCTTTATCGTGGTCAACGGTAAGCCGCCCGGGAAGACGCGCACCGGAACAGAGGCGCTGACGGTAGCCCAGGAAGTGTTCCGTATTGAAGGGGTTGACGTCCGGGTTTTGCAGACCGAGGTCACCACGCGGCAGGCCTTTGTGCTCGCTCCCACTGTGGGGCAGACGGTGACCACCTATGAGCCCCAAGGGAAAGCCGCGGCCGAGATTAGAGGAGTAGCCAAGGAGTTAGCCGATGCCTTCTGACGATAAAGCTGGTTTAAAACACGCCTTTGCTCGCTTTCGCAAACCGGATGAGGACGAAGTGGCAGAGATCAAGTTGCTCGGGAGAGCAGCCGGTTCGTCCCAAGAGGAGACGGTGGAATCTGCGGCAGAATTAAGAAATGAAGAACGTAGCTACGACGGAGCTACCTCACAGGTATCTAGTATTGGAGGCCTTTCCCCCCGCCCCCTGCTGCAACGCGAACCCGAACGCCAACTGTCCTTCCGGTGTCCCGTATCCCTAGCCGCCGAATTGCAACGCAAAGCCCGCTACAACCAATTGGAGCAGCAACAGATCCTGAAAGAGGGCTTACGGCGTGTTTTGGCCGAATTGAGTGATCCGCCCGAAGGTTGGGTCGGCTAGCCGTAAGCGCAGCATCCTCGTCAACCAAATCCCTTCATCGATCGTAGCCGTACCAGAAAGAAAGCGTCGATAGACTCCTCGATCCACAATGGCCCCTGCTTTGCGAGTTCCAGCAGGGAAAGAAATAAGCAGACTTGGTGAGAGATGGTGGGAAGTTCGGTGAACCAAAGTTCGACCGAAATTGGACTAGAAGCTGGCGCTAGCGCCAGCCTCTCCAATGTCCACTCCATCATATCTTGGACCGTAACCTGGCCCGTTGCCAACTCATAGGCATTTGCCTCGAGTATGCGACGGCTACGAAATATGTTCTGCAAAACCTCGGCCTTTTTCCGCAAGGTCCATAGTGTGGCGGAGAGCTCTTCTTCGACCGCTTGGTGGTCTTGCGTAGACTGGGTCCAGGTACTTTGATTGGCAGCGCCGCGTTCCGCAAGAATCTCCTTGCCTTGAGCAAGTTGTGCCTCACTAAGGGACTTCAATTCACGGTTGAGCTCCTGTGCCAAAGCGGTCGCTGGATCGGGGAGCGCTGGATCCGTCGGCAGCAGGGAAGTGGACTTCCAGTGAATCAGCCGCGCGGCCATTTCGATCCATTCCATGCCAAGGTTCATGTCGAGTGATTCCGCTTCCTCTATATAGGCGAGGTACTGCGCCGTGATCGGGGCGAGCGATATGTCGGCAATCGAGAGGTCGTTGCTCCGCACAAGGCTCAACAGAAGGTCTAAAGGGCCTTCGTATTGCGCGATTCGAACGTCAAACGACCTCATAGTGGGTTCTTCGCGAGGGTTGCGGCCTCGAACGATTCGACGTCTTGTGCCGCAATGTTGGCCAGTTCGTTCACCAGAGCCCAAAACTCGTCGGGATAGGTGAATGCAAAGGTAACGCGGCCGGGTTCGAGTCGGATATTGGCGGGTAGATCGGAAATCGACCTGTCGTAGCGAAAATCGACCGAGCCGTCGATCCGCCTCTGGCGGGCTACGTTCTCTGCTTGTGCAACGGTCAGAGTTTGCGCCACGCGCTGGCGCTGCCTGAGAAAAGCGGCGTAGGGCAGGCCAGCGCGGACGGCTTCCAGTTGCGACATCAGCGAGGGAGTGGAAAGGCAGAGAGCGTCGTTGTTCTCCGTGGCGCCGAATCGATGTAATAGCCTGATACTGTCCCTTTCGCTGCAGCTGAAAATCGCCTTAATCTCTCGCCGGCCGAGCCATTCGATCGGCGTTTTCTGCACGACGCTGAAAATCGTATCGAGGCGGCCGAACCAATCAGGATGACGTGCCATAAGGAAAACGCTCGTTCGAATACCTAACTATGATATGGCGAAGTTCTGTCACCTGCAATACCCTTAACACTGGATAAAGGACGTTATCCAGTGTTAACATAACGGCATGATGATCCAAGCGGGGCAGGGAACTGCCACACCGGCTCTCTTTGCCGGGTCGCCCCACGCTCTCCGGCGGTTTTGGGAGTTTTTTACCGCTGAAATCCCCAATGACAACACGCGGAAAGCTTATTTTTGCGCAATCCGTCGTTTTGATGCTTGGTGCTTCAGTCGGCAGTTGGATCTTCTGCAGCTCCAGCCCATTCAGGTCGCTGCCTATATAAAGGATCTGCAGTCGAGCCTATCCGTCCCGAGCGTCAAGCAGCACCTGGCGGCCATCCGTATGCTTTTCGATTACCTGGTAGTGGGACAGATCCTGCCGTTGAACCCAGCAGCATCGGTCCGCGGACCCAAGTACGTGATTACGCGGGGGAAAACCCCTGTTCTGTCAGCCGCCGAGGCTCGGCATTTGATCGACTCGATCGACACGTCGACTCTAAAGGGTCTACGGGACCGGGCACTGCTGGCGGTAATGGTTTACACCTTCGCGCGGGTGGGGGCCGTGATTCAGATGCGGGTGGAAGATTATTTTCAACAAGGTAAGCGTTGGTGGTTTCGCCTTCATGAGAAGGGCGGCAAACTGCACGACGTCCCCGCGCACCACAAGGCGGAAGCGCACGTGGATCGCTGGATCGAAGCTGCCGGATTGGCAGGGGAACGGAAGCTACCGCTTTTCCGTACATTCGGCCGCCAGGGTCAGGTAACGACCCGTCCTTTGTATGAGGCGGACGTGCTGCGGATGGTGAAGGTCCGTGGAAAAGCGATTGGGTTGCCGGAGAACACCTGCTGTCATACGTTCCGGGCCACTGGCATCACGGCGTACCTGGAGAACGGGGGAACGGTAGAAAAGGCTCAAGCGATAGCGGCTCACGCCTCTCCCCGCACGACGAAACTCTACGATCGGACGTCCGATGTTCTTACGCTCGAGGAAATCGAAAGAATTGTGATTTGAGAGCGGGTATGCTGGAGCTTGAGTAGAAATGTCTGAGTACCGGGTGCGGCTGGATCGCTTTGATAATCGTTGGTACCAGCCCGGCAGGTCCGGCCTAGTTTGTGCTATCTGGTTTTTTTTCGGTTTGCCGCTACTGCGATCAGCCTGGATGCCATTCTCCGCGGTCCGTGTCTGGCTGTTGCGGATACTTGGCGCCAATATTGGCACCGGTGTAGTGATCAAGCCAGGCGTCCGGGTGAAGTATCCTTGGCGTCTGAAGGTGGGGGATCATGCCTGGATCGGGGAAGACGCCTGGATCGACAATCTGGAGCAGGTGACAATCGGGGCGCATGCGTGCGTCTCGCAAGGAGTCTACCTGTGTACCGGAAATCATGATTGGAGCGATCCGGCATTTGGGTTGATTGTGAAACCGATTGTGATCGAAGACTGCTCGTGGGTCGGGGCGAGGGCAACTGTGGGACCAGGGGTGACCGTCGGCGAAGGTGCCATTGTGTCAGCGGGAGGCGTGGCGATGAAATCTGTTCCCCGAAATGAGATACACGGAGGCAACCCTGCTGTGTTTGTACGAAGTCGGGAGGTGAGGGACTCGTCTACAGCGGACTAAGGTGTTCTACGTATACCCCTGAAGGATCAGGGGGACGATAGAAGAGCAAACGGATAGATTTATGACGAATGTTAACCGGCTTTGCGCTGTTTTCTTGATAACGATAGGGATGGCGATTTCCGCGCCGATCTATGGGAACGGTACACCGAATACGATTTCAGGTAATGAAGCGACCGCCTTCCTCCAAGCGGAAGATTTTACCCTGAGCAACTTAACATCGCTGACTGGAGTGCGGTTTTGGGCGTTTTATTTCAATGATATTGCAGCGGGATATCTAGGCAGTGTGGATTGGGGGATTTACTCCGATAACAACGGGCAGCCCGGATCGGCACTATTCTTCGGTCTTACCACGCCGGTGGTAACGGCGGGCGCTGCAAATTGCTGCGTTGGGGTCGACGCTATGTTGGAATTTACGCTGCCAAACGCCCAGTTGGCAGCCGGAACATATTGGTTGGCTTTGCACAACGGGCCAGCGTCCCAGTCGAACTTGGAGGATTTCTATTGGCAGACCACGAACGCAAACGCCACGTCTCGCGGGGTGCAGCAGGCGAGTCCGTTTGGCAACGGTTCGTGGGCTACCACGAATCTGGAGCATGCTTTTGAGTTGGACGGCAGATTGGTTCAAGGTGCCTCGGGAGAGGTTCCCGAGGCGAGTACGTTTATATTATCCGGTCTAGCGTTAGTTTTTGTGTCCTTGCGGCGTAGATTCCACTAGGGTTACTGAACCGCTCTATCCGCGTGGCCTACGAAATCTGTCCTTTGCGCGTGGTCTCTGTAACATTTTCCATAGTCTCATAATAAGGTTTTTCCTCTATGACGACGGGCTCGAGCCCCGCCGATAGAACCATATACCTAAGAAAACTTAGGTTGGAGGACTCCTTGATCCGGACCTGTGCTATTCCCTTTGTACTCCGAGCTGCGAGCGCTTTTTCCTGCTTGGTAATGATGTTCGGTTTGCCCTGTCAGGCCCAAACGAGCGAACCGCCAACCGGTCGCCGGGTGGTGCCGATTTCAGTCGTGGTGATGCCGACGTCGGCGACGATTGAAGCTGGGAAAAGCCTTCAGTTGGTGCCAAATGTTCAGGGAACGGGGAACCAGGCTGTAACTTGGAGCCTCTCGCCATTGCTGGGAACTATCGCGAAGAAGGGCCTCTACACCGCACCGGCCAGCGTTGGAGCACAGACTGTGGTGACCGTTACGGCCACGAGCGACTTTGATTCTACGAAGAGCGCGGTCTCGACATTGACGATTAAGCCGGCAACGCCGACCACTTCAGTGGGGGTGACGGTGACGCCGGGGACGGCGAGTGTGGTGGCGGGGACGGCGGTGCAGTTGTCCGCGTCCGTGACGGGGACGACGAATACGGGAGTGACGTGGACGATGAGTCCGGCGCTGGGTTCGTTTTCGGCGACGGGGCTGTATACGGCGCCGCTGGCGGTGAGCGCTTCAACGCCGGTGACGATGACGGCGACGAGTGTGGCGGATGGGACGAAGCAGGGAAGCGCGGTGGTGACAGTGAACCCGGCGGTTTCCGTTGTTCTCACCAGTTCAAGCACCAGTTTGGAAGCTTCCCAAACCACTTCATTGACTGCAACTGTGACAGGTGCTACAAACGTGGGTGTCACGTGGTCAACCAATCCGGCCTCCATTGGAACACTCTCAACGAATGGCAACGTTGCAGTATACACCGCTCCTGTACAGCAGACAAGTTCACAACAAATTGAAATCCGTGCTGCAAGTATGGTAAATCCGACAACAATAGCCACGATACTGGTAACGCTGCTTCCGACCGTAGCGGTATCTATAACGCCAACCAATCCGACAATCGATGCCGGACAGACTATTCAGTTCACCCCTGTTGTCCAGGGAACCAGTAATAGCTCAGTTACATGGTCACTTATCCAACCAATCGGTGACGTGTCATCTTCCGGCCTGTATACTGCGCCAGCAGATGTCTCTTCCACTACGACGGTCGATGTTATTGCGCAGAGCGTAGCCGATCCACGGAAACTGGCACAGACACGAATCACGATACGACCCAGATTGACTTCGCTGCAATCAAGCGTTAACTTCACCCTTGACGCGCGCGGAATAGCTTCTCTCCTATATGATGGCGTTGAGTACGCATCTACACTCAGGGACTTTCCAATTTATGAGTTCTGGAGACCTAATAAAACTGCACCAGAATCCAGCGGTATCTTCGTCGCTCCCACGCAGACTACTTATGATGTAATGGCATCGACGATAACCAGTGCCTTCCGCAAAGGAACCACCAGAGAGTGGGAGATGCGAACACGGTATACAGGTGCCGGGACAGATACGCTCACCATCGAAGTACGTGTTACAAACAAATCCGGCGAGCACTTGAGACTCAACTTTACGCCCTTTACCTTGCGCACATCCGCTACTCCGACAACCGTAACCACATCAGAATCCTGGGTGCTAATGAAAGGGACACCCGCAACCCTCCTCAAGACATCACAACATTCCATTGCATGGTGGGTTGAACCAGCCCGTACCAATGCTAACCTTTCCTTGCAGTCAACACCAGCGAACGATCATCGCGTTGAGTTTCAAAGTTCGATTGAGGTGCCAATGGGCAGCAAGCCAACAGTCTTTGCCGAAACGGTATCACCAGGGCAAGCCGCTACATGGACCTTTACCGTTCGTTTCGGCGGATTAGAGCACACCGATATCACCCTTGCTGGCAGAGCACTAGACAACTACCGCGAAGCGTTTCCGTTTGTAGTACCCCTTAGGAACCGGAATCCAATCGCACGAATCTTCGTCGCCGAGCCGGGCGGAACTCGCGAAAATTGTACCGTCGACAATCCTCGCTGTTATAAAATGCACACCCGGCCGCTGGCGGATCCATCCGGTTTCAGGACTGCCGTACTCAATTATGCCGATCAATGCATTCGAGTATGGAATGGAATGTCTGTCCGCCCACAAGGCGTAATCGTTTGGGACCTAGAAGGACAGGAATTCAGACATCCTTTCACTTATGTCGGCGATCCGGTTAATATCAAGCTATTGGCACCGGAGATGGACCA
>JBKJLJ010000822.1:0-3071 GCA_046597015.1 Bryobacteraceae bacterium | reverse complement strand
GCTGGATATAAATATGAACGGGAGCCTGGAGAACTATTCGTATCTGGCAGATAACAAGCGGGCCTGGAAGCAGACGGATCAGGGCGGGACTGTGGCGGAGCAATATTACTTGTATGGGGTAGGCGGGCAGAGGATGGCAACCTACTCGGCGCCGTTCGGGAGGGGGGTGTTGACGCTGAGTTATGCAAGCAAAGATGTCTATTTCGGAGGGCGAGCGATTTGGCAGAACGGCAAGGCCGTTGTCAATGATCGACTAGGAAGCGTAATGGCGCGGGGGAATGGGGTGGGTGGCGTGGAGATCCATGATTACTTCCCATATGGCGAAGAACGAACGGCCACCGTCGGCGACCGGAATAAATTCGGGACGTACCATCGGGATCAGACGGGGTTGGATTATGCCGATCAGCGGTATTACAACAGCGCGATTGGGCGATTTATGAGTAGTGATCCGTACGAGGCGAGCGGGGGGGCGGGGGAGCCAGGGAGTTGGGGAAGGGGGGCTTACACAACGTCTGATCCGGCCAATTTCAACGACCCGGCTGGACTGGCTCAATGCTGGGCAGTTGGTTACACGACGAGTAGCGTAGGCCGAACCGCCGACATTCAGTGTCTTAGCGCTGGGGGTAAAGTATATAGAGAACGGACCATCTCCGTCTCCAGCTCTGGTACGGTAGATGACATTCACGACTCAGTTCTGCTTCTTGCAACTCTAACCCTTGGCTTTGAAGTAGATGAGGAGGAAGATCGAGAAAATAATGATCCTCAGTGTTTTGCGCAATTAAAGTACCGAGATGTAGAGTGGGCTCCTGAAGAGCTACGGAAGTACGGCATTACCGATATCATTCCGGCGAATCATTCATTTTGGTGGGTTCAAGACCGGAAGGGAAAAAGGCACATCATTTCGGCTGGGCCCGCTAATGCTGACGGGAGCGGCGCCTTGCGTGCTTGGGTGACCGAAGGAGACAGCAATGGCGTCGATAGCTCAAAAGCGAGTCTAGCGTGGTCTAGTGGCTTATCTTCATTCAACTGTGACTCCGTTGACATCATGATCACCAATGCGAATAACTTCCCAACCGATAGATTCACGTATGACGGTTTCAACGGCCCGAACAGCAACAGCTTTGCACGATATCTCGGCAGAACTGCGGGCTTCCAACCAACACGGCCTCCTCGAGCTCGGGGATGGGAGTCGTACATTGGGCTCTGATCGGAGGACGATAGGTTTGCCAGTACGCGCGGCGGTAGTAGGCCTAGCTGCATTCGTTACTTATGCGGCCGCATGCGTGCTCCTGGCGGCGCTGGGTATCGGCTTCACCGCTGGTCAACTAGGTGAAAGAGGGTGGTCAGAAGCGTACGCTTCAGCAAATCGCGCCGGTAGTGTAGGTTTAGTCATCTACCTTTGGGTCCTGTGCATCCAGGCCGGGATCATTAGTCTCATGCATGCCACGCTCCGTAAAAGGGGTCTGACGGTAACCCTCGGGTACTTCGTAGTCTACTACCTACTCGCGTTCGCCGCTTCCATGGTATTTGCTCTGTTGTTAGCCGAACTCAGCGAAAAGCTTGGGTTAATAAGGTTTACCATTGATTTGGCCGCTCGGGTGATCCGCCAGGCTGGCAAATTATAAATCTGAAAATGGAAATAAAACGGGGACGAACGGGAACGGTAGACATTCATAATCAAATTTTCGGCAGCTGAACCCCGCCCGCTGCGCCCATAGTGCTTCGACACGATTCCGAATAGACCCGGGCAACTATCGACAATGCGGTGGCCGGAGCAGCTGACATCGTCTTCGGACGGCGCTGTGCCGACCTTTTTCTCACCTTTCCAGGTGGCCATGGTCAAAGATCTCCAACCGACTTCAAAGAGAGGGAGATCGCGGCACGTTCCGAGCGATCGAGCCAAGCTCCCTGCCGCCTGGAACCCCTCTGGGCGTTGGGGGCCTTACGACTGGGACAAGGCGGTCGTTGTCTACGGCCATCAGGTCGATATCACACCCGACTCGGCGAAGAACTTCGCGGTGCCGTCTGCGATGACGGCGGGCGGGTTGACGAGTTCGCCGTCGTTCGACACGGCGTTGAACTTAACGCAGAACTCTGGACCCAACGGGGCGACCTCCACCTTCGACTGGGACGGCATGAAGCGGCAAACGTCGCAAACGTCGCCCAGTGGCCAAGTCATCAACCTAGATTCGGCGGTTACCGCACCGCCAGAGGGGTAGCCGGCCCACCTGGCTGGGGCGATCCCTGGTAAAAATACCAAAAGATTTCCCGCAGGAGGGTGGTCCAGCGCTCCCTCTCGTCCAACTGCGTCGCACCAGCCAGGAACTTGTGCAAATACTGGCTGATACCACTCAGTAAGTTGGCTATTTTCTTCGCCTTGCTGTGCAAACTCGTCATGCTCAAACTTACTTCCCGCCCATGCTCGGTCCGCTTCGCCACCCCCTCCATCAGCGCCGGGCGCGTCGTGATCGCCTCTCGATGCGTCCCGCCGGTCCCCATCCGTGTGAAGATTCCCCACCAGTTGTAAACCAACGCCACCAATCGCGCCATCAACTGGCTCCTCTTGGTATCCCGAGTCGTATATCCCGTCCAGCCCCACTGGTTCTTCAATTCATCGAACATGTTCTCCGCGTCCGCCCGGTTTCGATAGTCCTGCGTCAGTCTCGCCAAATCCCGCTCTTCTCGGCTCGTCACTAACACCGAATACTCATACCAATCCCCGCCCGGTTGCTCCACCCTCATACCCGGCAGCACCCGCTGCTTACCCCCCTTCTCACTCGCCTCCACCTTCTGCTCCGCCGTCTTCCGGCGCGACACAATCACTCGCCGCTCCCGGGTCCATCCCTGCAATCGTAACGTCGTCTCCAGGCTCTCCCAGCCCTGTCCGCTATCCTGCCACTCAGCCTTCTTCCCCTGCTTGGCCAACCGGGCAATCGTCTTCGAAACGTTGTCGGTTTGGCGCAGTTTGAACAAATAGGGCAAACCGCGCTTCTCCAACCCGGCCATCATCCCCTCGTTTCCGTGGGCGATATCCCCCCGGACAAACGCCGGCCACTGCTTCCGATCGCGCG
>JBKJLJ010000625.1:0-2588 GCA_046597015.1 Bryobacteraceae bacterium | reverse complement strand
CGGCAAGCGGACCGGCCCGGCGGCCGTGAAGTTGGCGGTCGAGATGTGCGAAGAGGGTTTGATCTCGAAGGAAGAGGCTGTTCTGCGCGTGGCGCCGAACCAGCTGGATCAGTTGTTGCACCCGGTGTTCGACCAGGCGACGCTGCGGACCCTGCCTGTTTTGACGACGGGCATCGCGGCGAGCCCGGGCGCTTCGGTGGGCCGGATTGCGTTTAGCGCGAATGCGGCGGTGGAAGCGGCGAAGAGCTCGCCGGTGATTCTGGTGCGGAAAGAGACGACCCCGAACGACATTGCCGGCATGGATGCGGCGAAGGGTATTTTGACCGCGATCGGCGGCAAGTCTTCGCATGCGGCCGTGGTGGCCCGTGGGATGGGCCGGCCTTGCATTGTGGGCGCGGGCGACTTGGTCATCGACGAGCACAAGGGTACGGCGGTAGTAAAGAGCGGCGGCAAGAGCGTTGCGCTGAAGGCTGGCGATTGGATTTCGATCGACGGTACGACGGGCAAGGTTTACCTGGGCCAAGCCAAGACGAACGAAGCGGACCCGAATTCGGGCGAGTTTGGCAAGTTCATGCACTGGGTGGACGAGTTCCGCGGCAACTTCGGCGTACGGGCGAACGCGGACATTCCGCGGGACGCGAAAGTGGCGCGGGCGTTCGGGGCCGAGGGCATTGGCCTTTGCCGGACCGAGCACATGTTCTTTGCTGAAGAGCGGTTGCCGATCGTGCAGGAGATGATCCTGGCGCGGGACGTGAAGGCGCGGAAGGCGGCGTTGAAGAAGCTGCTGCCGATGCAGCGGAGCGACTTCGAGGGCTTGTTCAAGGCGATGGACGGCTTCCCGGTGGTTATCCGGACGCTGGATCCGCCGCTGCATGAGTTCCTGCCGAAGCGCGAGAACCTGATGGTGGACCTGGCGAAGCTGCCGCATGCGAGCGCCAAGGCCAAAGCAGAGATGTCGAAGGCCTACGGCATTCCGCTGGCCGACCTGAAAGTGAAGCTGCCCGGGTTGCTCGAGCGCGTCGAAGAACTCCACGAGTTCAACCCGATGCTGGGCCACCGCGGTTGCCGGTTGGGCATCACGTATCCCGAGATCACGGAGATGCAGGTGCGCGCCATTTTCGAAGCGGCTGCCAAGGTTGCTAAGAAGGGCATCAAGGTAACGCCCGAAGTGATGATTCCGTTGATCGGTTCCGTGAAGGAACTCGAGCATCAGAAGGCGATCGCCAAGAGCGTGGCGACCGAAGTGTTGGAGAAGGCCGGTGTGCCGGATCTGCATTACATGATCGGCACGATGATTGAGATTCCGCGTGCGGCGTTGACGGCGGATCAAGTGGCCGAGCAAGCGGAGTTTTTTAGCTTTGGTACCAATGACCTGACGCAGACGACGATGGGACTTTCCCGCGACGACTATACTAAGTTCTCGAAGCAGTACGAGGACCTGAAGATTTTCGACGCGGATCCGTTCGGCGTGCTGGACCAGACGGGTGTGGGCAAGTTGATCGACATGGCTGTGAAGCTGGGTCGGAAGACGCGTCCGGACCTTGAAGTGGGTATTTGCGGCGAGCACGGCGGCGAGCCGAGTTCGGTCGAATTCTGCGTGAAGGTTGGCATGAACTATGTTTCGTGTTCGCCCTATCGGGTGCCGATTGCCCGGTTGGCGGCGGCGCATGCCATGATCGCGAAGAAGGGCGGCAACAGCGGCGAATCGAGCCGGACGAAGTAGCCGGGACGAAAGCGGGAGAGCAACGGCCGCTGGTGCAAACCAGCGGCCGTTGCTTTTGGTGAACGAGTTCGTATGCGGGTTCGTTTTTCCGCTCAGCCGCGGTTGGATCTCTCGTTTTTCGATTTCACGGATTTCGTGTGATCCTTCTAAGCCTATGTATATAAGCGTGTTAGGTGCCGTTTTCGGCTCGTTTTCTCTGGGTTCGTTTTTGCACTCCGCAGCGCGGGTTCGGCCGGATTTGCTTTGCGCTTGGCCTAGGTCGGGCCTCTCGATTTTCGATTTTCACAAATTCGGTTCTATCCTGTAAGCCTATGTATCTAAGAGTGTACCGTGTCGTTTTCGGCTCACTTGCTCTGGGTTCGTTTTGGGCCGGGTAGCTCTGCCAACACTTTCAGATTGACGGGCTCATGGCTTTTGTCGCGCGTTCACTCGATATAGCGCCTAGCTACAGCTAGGCTCTTGGAACCGTACGAAAGACGGTTCGGTCTGGTCCGGGCCATTGGTTTTTCGATTTTCCCGAGTTGCGTGAAATCCTTCTAAGTCTATGTATCGAAAAGTGTTAGATGCCGTTTTAGGTTCGTATGTTCTGGGTTCGCTTTTTGGTTCTGCCGCATTTTCTAGGCAGCCAGGGGAATCGGAGTGACCGTGAGTTTTTCGAGCAGCGCGGCGACGTCGTAACTCGGCGTGATTCAGCATTTCCTTGACCACTTCCGGAGGCGGTAACGGCGGTTCCGCACCGTTTTTGTCGGCGTCGGTGATTATTGGCTCGGGAGGATTCATGGGGAAATCCCGACGGATGTGTTGCAGCCTCTTGCAGTGGCTGGCATAGGCGCTCTGATGGGATTTCTTATCCGCTGGAGAGATC
>JBKJLJ010000560.1:0-2933 GCA_046597015.1 Bryobacteraceae bacterium | reverse complement strand
ATCTGGTACAACGAGCTGGCGATTTGGAGCTTGCTGGGGATGACGATGACGGGCATTCTCCTGTGGCTAACGATGCGGTTGTCGCATCGGGGGGCGTTCGTCGCGGCGGTTTTAGGAACGGGCGCGTTTGCGTTGATTTATTGGAGACTGCAATGAAGCGGAAACTGTATCCCGTGTTGCGGGATGTGCACTTGACAGTAGGCATCTTCTCGATGCTTTTCGTGTTGATGTACGCGTGGAGTTCCCTGCAGATCGCACACCCGGCGTGGATGAATACGAAGCCGGTGACTATGGAATGGACGGCGCAGATCGGCCCGGGACTGGCGCCGCGCGATGCGGCGACGGCGTTGCGGACGGGTCGTGGATTAGAAGGGGACTTGGTCCAGATCCGGCAGAAAGATGGACGGACGCAGTTTCGCCTGGTGAGGCCTGGGCAGATGAATGAGATCGACTACGACGGGGCCACAGGGGCGGTGAAAGGGAAGCAGAACCGGTGGGGCTTCTTCGGGATGATGAACCGGATGCATACCGCGTCGGGCTTGTGGCATGAGGTTTGGTGGACGAATTTGTTTGGCGTGGTGGTGGGGGTGGTTTCGGCGGGGTTGCTCGTGCTGGGGGTGACGGGCCTGTATTTGTGGTTCGTGCGGAAGAAGGAGCGTAAGCTGGGGATCGCGCTGCTGGTGTTGGGCTTGGCGTGGGGGTTGGGCACAATTGTGGCGATGCGTATAGCCTAAGGCTATGCGACTGCTCTTACTGGTGTGGGCGGGAATGGCCTGGGCACAGCCGTTTCCGGGGACGTTGCCGTTGACGCGGACGGGCGATTTGAGCCGGGAGATGCTGCGGGAGATGGACGCGTATTTGACGCGGGCGGGGGCGGCGGCGCAGGGCATGGTCCTGACTCCCGCGGAAGTGAGGGAGCGGATTGGGGTGCGCGACGCGCGGGTTCGTTTTGCGGAACCGGAGTTGAAGCCGCTGCGGAAGCTGCCCACGCATGAGGTATTTAGTGCGCGTTGGCCGGTGGTGGACGGGGTGGAAGCCGACGGCTTACTCTATCGACCGGTGGGGGCGGTGAAAAGTTGTTGGATTGCTCTGCATGCGGTGGAGGCAGCGGCGGCAGGGGAGTTGGTGATGATCCCGTCGCAGATTGGGGTGGAGCCGGTGGGGAGGGGGAAGCATCCGCAACGGGAGCATCTGTATCGGATGGCTTATCCGGCGGGGCGGCATGTGCTGGGATTTGAGGTACAGAAAGTGCTTGCGGCGGTGGACTACTGCGTGGGGCGGGGGCTGGCGGTGCGGGTGACGGGGCATGGGGAGGGGGGATTGGTGGCGCTATATAGTACTTACGTCGATGAGCGGATTGCGTCGGCGGTGGCGGGCGGATTGCGTGGGTTGGCGGAGAACGCATGGCAGGAGCCGCTGGAACACAACTTATGGAAGGTTGCGGGGCGCCCGGTTTCGGCAAGGGTGAAATTGGAGCCCGATGCGGTGGCACCGGGGGCGGGGCCGGTGGCTTCGGCTCGGGAGTTTGGGCAGTGGGTGGAGTTTTGTCAGAAGCTGATGCGGCAGGCCGAGCGACGGCGGGGGGAGTTTTGGGCCAAGGCGGATCTGTCGTCCCCAGCGGCCTGGGCGAAGACACGGGGGCCGTATTTGGGACATTATGAACGGGAAATTATCGGGAAGATCGAGACGCAACCGGGGGTTCCGCTGGTGGAGACGCGGCGGATCTACGACACGGTGGACTACACGGGCTATGAGGTTTATGTACCGCTGGACGCGGCGTTCGGATATGGGATTTTGTTAGTGCCGAAGAGTCTGAAGCCGGGGGAGCGGCGGCCGTTGGTGGTGGCGCAGCATGGGTTGGAGGGGCGTCCACAGGACTTGATCGACCCGCCGAACGCGAAGGCGGCGCAGACGTATGGACGATTCGCGGGGCGGTTGGCCGAGCGGGGATTCGTAGTCTATGCACCGCAGAACCCTTACATCCATGGGGACAATTTTCGGGTGTTGCAGCGGAAAGCGAACCCCTTGGGGTTGACGCTCTATTCGTTTATCGTGGCGCAGCATAAGAAGACGCTGGATTGGCTGGAGACTTTGCCGATGGTGGACCCGGAGCGGATCGGGTTCTACGGGCTGAGCTACGGTGGGCGGACGGCGATGATGGTTCCGCCGGTGGAGCCTCGGTATAAGGTCGTGATTTGTTCGGGAAACTTTAACGAGTGGACGTGGAAGATCGCTTCGAACGATGTGCCGTTCAGCTACTTGTGGACGCAGGAGACGGAAATGTTTGACTTCAATTTGGCGAACACGTATGGCCACTACGAACTCGTGGCGATGATGGGCGGGCGGGCGTTTATGGTGGAGCGGGGCCACTTCGACGGGGTCGGGATTGACGAATGGGTGAGCTATGAGTACGCCAAAGTGCGGCGGTTGTATGCAAATTGGAACTTGGGCGAACGGACGCGGATTGAGTATTTCCAGGGCCCACATCAGATTTGGGGGGTGGGTACATTTGCGTTCTTGCACGAACAGTTGCGGTGGCCCTAAGGCTGGGCGAGGGCTTCCTGGAGGGCGAACAGGGCATTGCGGGCGGCGATAGACGGATGGCGGAGGCGGAGAATGGAGGGGTCGACCTTGCTATCGCGGAGGAGTTTGACGAAGGCGTCGATATTGTCGGAGCACTCGCGTCGGCCCTCTAGGGAGTCGCAATGGAGGTCTTCGCAGTTGCAGGCGGTGGCGAAGGTGGCAGAAAGGAGGCTGGCGGCGTGGGACGCGGAGGCCTCTTCGTTGTTTCCGGCCAACCAGATGGCGATGATGGCTTGGTGGAGCATTCGATCCTGGAGGTCTGGGATGTCATCAGCGGCGGCGAGGACTTCGCGGAAGAGGCGGGAACTTTCGGGTATCGAGGTGGCGTCGTCATAGGCGACGTTCATCTT
>JBKJLJ010000526.1:0-2797 GCA_046597015.1 Bryobacteraceae bacterium | reverse complement strand
CTCCGATCTCGGCTGGTTTCAACGGCCGGACCTTGTGCGTTCATCGATGACGCCACGAAGTTTTGGGCTTGCGACCTTTGTTCCTACGTTGTCCCACGGCGGATCGGAAAAATGGTGGCTTAGGACCTCGCTGCCACGGTCGCCTTCGCGTGGCTGCGGGCGCCACCTAGGCCAAGGTTGGGAGAAACGACCGGGCGTAGTCGATGCACTGCTGATTCAACTGATCTTCCAGGGCGAGGACCCCTTGGGGGGAGAGGCCGGAGGTCTTGGGTAGGGGCCGCTTGGGTGGGTTGTTACGGACCCAGGCGATCAGCATGGCCAGATCCCGGGCCGGCGCGGGGCTTTTGTCGTCGAAAACCTTCCAATATTGCTCAGTAAAGATGGGTACTTTAAGCGGATCGCGGGTCAACATCTCCAACTGGAAGAGCATTTTGGGGTCTTTCTTTTGGAAGCGCGCGACGATGCCGGCGAGGTCGAGATGGCCGTCGCCGAAGGGCACTTCCGATAGGAGGATTCCGTCGCAATAAAAATCGACTCCGATATCTTTGAAGCTGACGAAGATGGTGTACGGCGCCAGGGTGTCTATCGTCTGCTGCGGGGTTTCGACGAGGGAGACGTTGTTGACGAGGTCGAGGGCGACGCCGACGTATTCACTGCCGGTGGAGCGGACCCAGGCGGCGAGTTCGTCGCTGCGCCAGCCTTTGTGGTTTTCGATGGCGAGTCGCATTTTGTACTTGCGCAAGATGGGCTCGGCGAGGCGGACGCCGGCTCGGCAGGCGGCGTCAAAGGTATGGAACTCGGCGGCGCTTTTGAACTGTTCGTAGCGGCGGCCGGAGAAGGGATCGTGGACGCATTCGACTCGTCCGCCCATTTCGGCGCAGGCTTTGACGGAGGCTTCGTACTTGGGGAGATCGGCTTCGGTGCGGGGGGTGCGGACGAGGACGACGAGGCGCATATCGTATTTTTCGATTTGGCCGCGGAGTCTGGTGAGACCGGCGGGGTTGAGGTCGGCGGGGAGGTTGGTGTGGGCGTTGCCGAGTCCTTTTTCGTGGGCGTACTCGACGATGTCCCAGTCTTTCCCCATGGATCGCGAGCGGGCGGTGAGGCCGGGGCCGGCTGTGCCTAGAAAGCGTAACCGTTTTGGTTGGGCGGCGAGGACGCCGGCTGCTGCTGCGGTTCCGAGGAGAGTTCGTCGTGTCATGCAGTCGATACCTTATCATGTTGGGTCGGCTACGAGCGCGGTTGGTTTTGAGATCCTGGGTGTTCGTGGGCCTGCGATTGGCTCCGTTTAATCGTGCTCTTATCGTCAGAATACGGCGAACAAACGAAAGTTTGGTTGCTTTTCGGGTTCTAGGCCTCACCTGCCCCAATTTCGGTCTCTCCAGCCGTTCGACGGGTACCCATGCCCGGACTTCTCCAGCCGGCTTAGGTAGGCACGGGGAGAGCCTGCCCCTTCGACATCGACGGGGCCTTTCCTTAACATAGATACAATAGCCAGAAATAAAAGAATTGAGCATAATGACCCCTTCCAACGAAGCACGACACACTCGACGAACGATTCTTATGGCGGCAACCGCTGCTTCTTACTCGCGCATCCTGGGTGCGAATGACAGGATTACGCTGGGTTTTATCGGAGTGGGTGAGCGCGGCAACTACCTGCTCGGAAAGTTCCTTGAGAACGATGGGGTGCGCGTCGGCGCTGTCTGCGACGTTTTCGACCAACGGACCGCGGAGGCGCGCCAGAAGGCACCGGGGGCAACAGCGTTTCAGGATCACCGCCGGGTGCTGGAACAGAAAGACCTCGATGGAGTGGTGATCGCGACGCCCGATCACTGGCACGGCTCGATCGCAATCGACGCGGCAAATGCGGGCAAAGATCTCTACGTAGAGAAGCCGTTGACGCTGCGGATCGAAGAGGGCCTTCCCATCGTGAAGGCCGTGCTCCTCAATCAACGCATCTGCCAAGTGGGTATGCAACGTCGTTCCGCGCCCCAGATTATGGAAGCGCGGGAGCGTCTGGTCCCCCGGCTGGGCAAGATCCTTCGAGCCCGGACCTGGTGGAACGGCAATTCAGCCCACTTGCGCAGGGCTCCGGATTCGTGGCGGACCAAACCGGCGGGGCTGGATTGGGGACGTTTCCTGGACCAGCGGCATGGCGGGAATGGGATCCACAGCAGTTCTTCAATTTCCGCGCGTATTTGAATTTCGGGGGCGGCATGATCACGGATCTGTTTACCCACATGATCGATGCGTCGCATATGCTGATCGGCGAAGGTGTGCCCCACAGCGCGTCGGCGGCGGGCGGCGTCTTCCATTATCGCGACGGGCGCACGGCACCCGATACGATTCATGCGCTGCTGAGTTACCCGGGCGGCTGGCATGCGACCTACGAGGGAATGCTTGCGCCCGGCGCGGCAGGGGCCGGCATTGAGATCGCCGGGGTAGAGGGACGGCTGATCGTGGGCCGGACAGTCGAGTTCATTCCGGGCGAAGGGGGCGGGAAGCCGGATTCGGTGACGTCCAATGCGGACCTCGTCAGCCTGCACGTGCGCAATTTTCTCGATTGCATGCGTTCGCGAAAGATGCCAAACGGGGATGTGCTGATCAGGCACCGGGCGGCGCAGGCGTCCCATTTGGCAACGCTGGCCTACATGCAACGACGGCAGATCGACTTCGATTCGACGGCCGAGCGGTTGCTGCGAATGTAGCGACTCTCAACCCGCCGGAGAGACTCACCGATGGGCTTATGAGTGAGCAACCCAGACGCGCAAGTTCGATGGTCGAACGGTCCGCCGTC
>JBKJLJ010000788.1:0-3188 GCA_046597015.1 Bryobacteraceae bacterium | reverse complement strand
GTAGAGGTCCCAGTATTTCTTGGGGGCGTTGAAGGGGAGGTGGGGGCGATAGAAGCCGATGCTGAAGAAGAAGGGCTGGTTGGCGGCTTGGAGCTGGGCGAGGCGGGCGATGGCGGCGTCGGTTTGAGCTCCGTCGAAGTAGGCGTTGTCGGGGACGTCGGGGGCTTCGGTCGCGTTGTTCTTTATGTACCACTGCCCGTATTGGTCGATGTAGCGGGCTTGGTTGCCGGTGGCGATGATTGCCTGTTTACGGTCGGCAATTTGTTGGGTTTCGGCTTCGCTGCGGTAGACGGCGTCGGGGTCGAAGGGGTAGTTGGGGAGGCGGAGGTCGGGTTCGGACCAGGAGGGGGGATCGGGGAAGGTGTTGTGGAAGAGCTTGCCGGAGTTGAGGGTGTGGTAGCGGTTGGCTTTGAAGAGTTGGGGGAGGGTGACGGCGTTAGGGGTGGTGGAGCGGAAGTCGGTTTGGAGGTTCCAGACTTTGAGGGTGTCGGGGCGGAGGCCGGTGAGCATGCTGGCGCGGGAGGGGTTGCAGAGGGCCTGTTGGCAATAGGCGTGGGTGAAGAGGGTGGCGGAGCGGGCGAGGGCGTCGAGATTCGGGGAGTGGACGTGGGGGGCGCCGTAGCAGCCGAGTTCGGGGCGGAGGTCGTCGACGGCGAGGAAGAGGACGTTGGGTTTGGGCGCGGGGACGGCGAGGGCGAGGAGGAATTGGCGGCGGTTCATGATTGCTATTCGGGGATTTGGTTGAGCATTTGGCGGGCGGTGGGGTGGTTGGGTTCGTAGTCGAGGACGAGTTCGAGAGACTTGCGGGCGGCGGGGCGGTCGCCGGATTGGAACTGGGCGACGGCGAGGTTGAGGCGGGCGCCGATGAGCCCGGGGTTCGCGGCGAGGGCGCGGAGCCAGAGGGCGATGGCGTCGGCGGATTTGCCTTGGCGGATGAGGGCGGTGCCGAGGTTGATGGCGGCGGCGGGATGGGCGGAGTCGAGGGTGAGGATTTGGGTGTAGAGGGTGGTGGCTGGTTCCTGGCGGCCCATGCGTTCGTGGAACTGGGCGAGTTGGGCGAGGAGGGGGACATCCTTGGGATTGGCGGCGGCGGCGGCTTGGAGCTGGGCGTAGGCGGAGGGTCGGAGGCTGGGAGTGGAGACGGCGGCGGCGGCGTAGGCCATGGCGGTATCGCGGGGGTTGGCGATGCCGGTCCAGAACTCTTTGAGGGTGCCGGTGGAGGGCGGGCCGGTGGCGGGAACGGCTCGGCGGGGGATGGAGTGGTCGGTGAAGGCGAGGTGTTCGATGGAGCGGGTGGGGGCGCGTTTGGGCATGTGGCAGGTGATGCAGGCGTCGCCGGCGTTGGCTTTACAGGTGCCGGGGCTATGGCACTTTTGGCACGTTTGGTTGTACTGGGCGGGGGTCGCGTCGGCGTGGGCGGGGTGGCAGGAGCCGCACCATAACTTGTCGCCGCTGGCTTGTTGACAGCGGCTGGAGGCGAGTTTTTCGAAGTGGCTGGTGGCGGAGGGGGAGTCGGCGTTAGGGGCGTTGAAGACGAAGATGGCTAGTGAGTTGGAGAGGGGTTCGCCGGGGGTATAGGAGGAGCGATCGCGGTTGGCGCGAGCGATGCGGGCGGCACCGGTGAGGTGGCATTGGGCGCAGACGCTGGCCCGGGGGATGGGGGCCAGTTTGGCGGGGTTGACGATGTTCCGGGGGGTGGGGAGGGCGGAGTGTTTTTCGCCGGGGCCGTGGCAGCGTTCGCAGCTGACGCCGGGTTCGAGGAAGGGTTGGGGGGCGGTGGAGGGTTGTAGGCGGCTGGCGTGGCATTGGAGACAGGCGGGTTCGACGAGGCGAGTGAGTTCGAGGTAGGGGCGGTTTTCGTAGCCGGGGGAGACGTCCCATTTTTGGGGTTGGGAGTAGTAGGAGAGGGGGGATTGGAAGAGTTGATTATTTTTGCGGAAGAGGTAACTGCGGCCGATGTGGCCGGAGCCGAGGAACCATTCGAGTTGGCGGGAGGTTCCGGCGAGTTGGAGTTCGAAGGAGGGGGTGACGGTGGCGTTGGCGGCGGTGGGGTGGGCGAAGGACTCTTGGGGGCTTGCGGGGGTGGTGCGGCCGGAGGCTTGGGCCATGCCGGTGGTCGCGTATTGGCGGGCGATGGCGGGGTGGCAGCGGGCGCAGGGGGCGTTACCGGTTTCGGGGAAGGCGGGCAGGGAGAAGGCGAAGACGAGGAGGAGGCGGACTGTCATCTGAAATTTTGTTTTGATATGATCTCGGGACCATGAAGATATTGAGAAGCTTGTCGCTCACAATTTTGGCACTGCCGATGCTCTAGTCGCAAACCTTTACGGGGACAATCTCCGGGGTTGTGACCGACCCGAATGCGGCGACGATTCCGGGGGCGATCGTCCGAGCGCGGAACGAGGCGACGGGCGATCAACGGCAGGTGGCGACGAGTAGTGATGGATTGTTCGTGTTTTCGCAACTGCCTCCGGGCGGGTACGAAGTGAGCGTGGAGAGCAAGGGCTTTCGCAAGAGCGTGCAGACGGGCGCGGTATTGCGCGTGAACCAGACGCTGGAGCTGAACTTCGCGATGCAGTTAGGGGAGGTGACGCAGACGGTGGAGGTGGCGGCGGCGGTGACGCTGCTGGACACGCAGACGGCGAATCGGGCGGTGACGTTGGATTCGCAGGCGATGCTGGATTTGCCGACCAACGCGCGGAACCCGTTTGCGATGGTGCACGTGAATGCCGGAGTGATCGCGGTGCGGACGGGGATTTCGCAGGCGACGCAGGACCAGAATCATAATCGGTTTTCGATGAACGGGGGACGGGGACAGGCGGGGTTGACGCTGATTGATGGCGTGCCGGCGTCGGCGGTTGACTGGGGCGGTTTGATCGCTTCGCCGTCGGTGGACTCAGTGCAGGAGATGAACATTCAGCGGAACCAGTTTGACGCGCAGTTCGGCAAGAGCGACGGCAGCGCGGTGAACATGATTACCAAGGGCGGGTCGAACAGCTTCCATGGATCGGTGTATAACTTCCTGCGGAACAATAATCTGGATGCGAATAGTTGGGCGAACAACCGGTCGGGAATTAAGCGGCCGAGCTTCCAGCGGAACCAGTTTGGCGGGACGTTTGCGGGGCCGATTTGGAAGGCGAAGAAGCTGTTTTTCTTTACGGCCTACGAAGGGCGCCGGGAGGGGAATCCGG
>JBKJLJ010000312.1:0-14660 GCA_046597015.1 Bryobacteraceae bacterium | reverse complement strand
ATCACCGATCGCGACCGTCTCGCCGTTAAGTCCTTCCTTGACAAAGGCCGCGGGGTCGAAGGCGACGTCCTCGTCTCCGCGACGGCCTCCGGCCGCATCAAACTGATCGACGGCCGTCCCATCGAGGACATCGCCAAAGAGGGAGCCGTCAAGCGTTACCTTCGCGCCCGCAACCTCACCTGGAACGTTGAGCTGCCCAAACAGACCGAAGTGGTCCAAGGCGCCTGGTGGAAAACCTGGTCTCCCGATCGGCCCGAAATTGCCGTCATTGCCGAAACCGCCCGCCTCCTCGGTCTGAAGGTCGGTTCAGTCATGGATTGGGAACTCTCCGGACGCCGCATCCCCATGCGCGTCGTCGCCATCTATCGCAACGAGGCTGTGGGCCCAGGCTCGGGCGTCGAGTTCATCACCAGCCCGGAAACCCTTCGGCAAGTGCCCATGCTTTACTTTGGTGCGGCCCGCGTTCGTCCCGCCCTCATCGCCGAACTCCAAAAGCAGTCCTTCGCCAAGTTCCCCGCTATCACGGTCATTAATCTCGCCGACGTCCTCGAACGGGTTCAGGAGGTCATCGACCAGGTCGCCCTCGTCGTCCGCTCCATCTCGGCCTTCTCCATTCTGGCCGGTATGATCATCCTCGCCTCCAGCGTGGCCGGCTCCCGCGTCCGCAGAGTTCGCGAAGTAGTCATTCTGAAGACTCTCGGGGCCACCCGCCGGCGTATCGCCCGGACGTTCACCGTCGAGTTCTTCCTGCTCGGGGCAGTCGCCGGCCTCATGGGAAGCCTTCTAGCCAGCGCCTTTGCCAATCTCCTGCTCACCCGCCTCCTCGACGCCAAGTTCGTCTTCTCGCCCTGGCCCAACCTGTTCGCCGTCGTCGCCAGCGCTCTCATCGCCGTCGTAGCGGGCTGGCTGGCAAGCTTCCGGATCTTGGGCCAGAAACCCCTGGAAATTCTGAGAAATGAGTAGGTTGACCATATGGTAAAATTTGGGAGAAACTGCGCGCAATGAGTTACGATATTACCCACATTCTGCCGGCCTACAATGAAGCTGGACGCATCCGCGAAACGGTGGACCAAGCGGTTGCCTACTTCGCTGCAAAGCAGTGGAATGCGCAAATCATCGTCTCCGCCGATGGCAACGACGGTACACGCGAAATCGTTCGAGATATGGCAAAATTCAATCCGCATATCTTGTGTATCGGAGAAGATGCCCGCCGCGGCAAAGGTCGCGGGATTCGCGATGCAGTAGCCCTCGCCGAAGGCCGTTATGTCGGGTTTGCCGATGCCGACAACAAAGTCCCGATCCGGGATTTCGAGGCCGTCCTGCCGTGGCTCGACAAGGGAATCGAGGTCGTGATCGGCTCCCGGGCCCTCGCCACCACAAGCATTGAAAAAAAGCAGCCACTTTACCGCCAGATCGGCGGTAAGAGCTTTCGTTACGTCATGCGAGCCCTCACCGGGCTCACCGTCGGCGATACCCAGTGCGGTTTTAAGTTCTTCCCTCTCCACGTCGCCAAGACGCTCTTCTCTCTCCAACAAGTCGACGGGTACATGTACGATGTCGAGATACTCGACATCGCAACCCGCCTTGGCTATCGGATCAAGGAAGTTCCCGTCCACTGGCGCGATGACGGCGACAGCCGTCTCGATCTGGTCAGCGGAAACATCCGCAACATGCGCGATATCCTGCGAACCTCGCGCTTGCACCGCAAACTCAGCCCCGCCTCCGCACCCCAGGCAGCTAGAACAGTCGCGCAATTGCGCTAAATAGGAATGGTAACGCTTTGCGATTTTTAGTCACTGGAGCCGCCGGATTCATCGGCAGTAACGTCGTCGACCGCCTGCTCGCCGACGGACATGAAGTGGTCGGTTTTGACAGTTATGTTACCGGCCAACGGGAGTTTCTCAAGGGCGCTTTCGCCTCTCCCAAGTTCCGCCTGATCGAAGGCGACCTGTTTGACCTTACCAGCGTCGTCGAAGCCTGTGTTGGAATTGATACGGTCATCCACTTCGCCGCCAACGCCGACGTCCGCTTCGGCACCGATCACCCTCGCCGCGACCTCGACCAAAACGTCATTGTCACTTGGAATGTCCTCGAGGGAATGCGCCGCAATGGCGTCAAAACCATCGCCTTTTCCAGCACCGGCTCCGTCTATGGCGTCGCCGCTCGCATCCCCACCCCCGAAGACTGCCCCCTACCTATCCAAACCTCCCTTTACGGTGCTTCCAAGCTTGCCGCCGAAGGCTTCATCTCCGCCTATGCCGAGGGCTTTGGTGTCCGCGCCATCATCTTCCGTTTCGTCTCCATTCTCGGCGAACGCTACACCCACGGCCACGTCTTCGATTTCTACAAGCAACTCCTCGAACACCCCGACCACCTCCGCGTCCTCGGCGATGGTTCCCAACGCAAAGGCTACCTCTACGTCCAGGACTGCGTCGACGCTATCATGATCGCTCTCGACAAGTCGGACGAAAAGGTTGGCATCTTCAACCTCGGCGTCCCCGGCTACTGCCAACTCACCGACTCCATCGGCTGGATTTCGAACCAACTCGGCCTCAATCCGCGCCTCGAATACACTGGCGGTAAGCAGGGCTGGATCGGCGATAACCCTTTCATCTTTCTCGATTGCTGGAAAATGTGCAGCCTTGGCTGGCAGCCGAAGCTCTCCATCGAAGCTGCCGTTCGCCGCACTGTAGACTACCTCCAGGCCAACAAATGGGTCCTCGAACGGCGTCCCTAACATCGATACAAGCATGACCCCGGACCAACGGGACCGCTATTCCCGGCAAATCCTCTTTTCCCCCATCGGGGAGGCCGGGCAGGAACGCCTCCTCGCCTCCCGCGTCGCCATTGTCGGCTGTGGCGCCCTCGGTTCGTTCCACGCTGCCGCCCTGGCCCGCGCTGGCGTTGGCACGCTCCGCCTCATCGATCGCGACTACGTCGAGCCTTCCAACCTCCAGCGCCAGTGGCTCTATGACGAAGCAGACGCCGCCGAAGCCCTCCCCAAGGCCGTCGCCGCCGCCCGCGCCATTGCCCGCTTCAACTCCACCATCACCGTCCATCCCCACGTCGCCGACCTCACCCCCGCCACCGCCGACGACCTCCTCGCCGGCGTCGACCTCATCCTCGATGGCACCGATAACTTCGAAACCCGTTACCTGATCAACGATTTCGCTCTCCGCTACAACATCCCCTGGATTTACGGTGCCGCTGTCGGCAGCTACGGCCTTACCATGCCCATCCTCCCCGGCCAAACCTGCTGCCTTCAATGCGTCTACCCCGCCCCTCCCTCCGGCGCCCAGCCCACCTGCGAAACCGATGGCGTCCTCAGCGCCATCACCACAGCTATCGGCGCTCTCCAAGTCGGCATGGCCATCAAACTCCTCACCGGCTCCGCCCCCGCTGCTAAAATCACGACCCTCGACATCTGGAACACTACCCTCCGTCAAATCGACCAGCCCCCGCCGGACCCCAACTGCCCCGCCTGCGGCCGCCGCGAGTTCCTCTATCTCGACGGCGAACGCCGCGCCCCCATCAGCCTCTGCGGCCGCAATGCGGTCCAGATTCACGAGCGCAACCGCCCCCTTAACCTCCCTGAACTCGCCGCCCGTCTCGAACGCCTCGGCGCCGTCCGCCAAAACGATTTCGCCCTACGCTTCTTCCTCCAGCCCTACGAACTCACCATCTTCGCCGACGGCCGCGCCATCATCAAGGGAACTCAGGACGTCGGCGTCGCCCGCAGCCTCTATGCCCGCTACATCGGCACCTAGGATACTCCTGATAGCGGCCTAAGTAGACCAACCCACAATATTTTGTAGTTTTCCACAACCTCCGCACAGCAGTCCATGTTATGCTCGACTCTGAAACGTGGTTACTCAGCAGTCTTGGACCCGCGACCAGGTCCGACGCGTATTGTCGGTGACGGAGCGTCATTTCCGCTCTTGGGAACACCAAGGCCTCATCCCCCAACAGGATCGGTACGGTCTCGGTGACCTCATCGCCCTACGCGCCCTCAACACTTTACGCGAGAAGAAAGTACCGGTTGGACGGATTAGACGCAGCTTCCAGTCCCTCCGCGACCGACTCCAACATATCGCCAACCCTTTCATCGAACTCAAAATCTTCACCGACGGCAAACGCATCGGCGTCCATCTCGCCGGGCAAAAGATGGATTCCATCTCCGGCCAGCTCCTCCTTGATTTCGACTCGACCGCCTTCGAAAAACTTCGCTCTTTCCCCCGCCACGAAGGCCGGTCTATTGAATATTTGCGTAGAAAGCGCGCCGAAGCCGACGATTGGTTCCAACGCGGCCTCGACCTCGAACAGTCCGGCGGACCGGTCGCTGAAGCCGTCGCCGCCTACGAAAAGGCCGTCTCCTTGAACCCCCAAGCCGCGGGCGCCCTCGTCAACCTCGGAACTATCTACTTCCACCAACGCCGTTGGACCCAGGCCGAAGAAAATTACCGCCAAGCCATTGAAGCCGACCCCGAATACGCCCTCGCCCAGTTCAACCTCGGCAATTTATACGACGAACGCGGCGACCGGCTCCGCGCCCTCTCTCACTACCACAACGCCCTCCGCCTCAATCCCCAGTACGCCGACGCCTATTACAACCTCGCCCTCCTCCACCAGTCCTCGGGCGACATCATGCAAGCCGTCCACCACTGGAGCACCTACCTCAAGCTCGATCCTTCCAGCCAATGGTCCCGCATCGCTCGCCGCGAACTCACCAAGTTGAAGCAAGCCACCGTGATCAACGGTTCCAAGGCCATCCCGCATCACGCCTAGCCCCGCAACGCCACCCCAATCGTTACCTCTAATCCCGGCTCCGCATTCCGCGCCGAAATCTCTCCGTGGTGCAGATGTACCGCCCGCCGCGCAATCGCCAGACCCAGCCCCACGCCGCCACTCATCCGCGCTCGATCATCTTCCACCCGGAAGAACGGCCGGAAGATCGCCTCCCGCATCTCCTCCGGCACCCCCGGCCCAAAATCCCGCACCACGATCACCGCCCGATCCCCCTCCCGATTCATACTCACCCGCACGTCGCTATTCACCGGCGAGTACCGGATCGCGTTCCGAACCACGTTCTCCACCGCCCGCCGCAGCAACTCCGCATCCCCCTGTGCCACCATCGGCCCGGTCATCTCCCTCACCAATCGGACCCCCTTCGTGTCCGCCTCGATCAACAAATCATCCAACAAATCCTCTACGAGATCCTTCAGATCCACGGGCGCCACTGTTCGCTCCGCCGGATCCCCCTCCGCCCGCGTCATCTGGATCAACTCTCCCACCAACAAGGAAATTCGTTGCGACTCTTTCTTGATCCGGTCCAACCCCGCGTTCCGATCCGCACTCGTCCGCGCTAGCTCCACGGCCACGCTCAGCCGCGCCAGCGGGCTCCGCAGCTCATGGGAAATGTCCTGCAATAGCCGTCGTTCGGCCGTCAGCAGCGTCTGCATCCGGTCCGCCATGTCATCAAACGAACGGGCCACATCCCCAAACTCGTCCCGGCGCTTCGATCCCGTCCGCGCCTCCAACTCCCCCGCTCCAAATCGCATCACCGTCTCCCGCAACTGCCGCAATGGCCGCCCCAAAAAGTAAGCCAGCAAATAGATCCCCAACACGAACACCAGCAGAATCGGCAGATAGTACGGAGCGTAGTTCGGCGGTTCAAACCGCGGATCCGGGCTCATCGCATACAGCACGTATTTCCCGTCCGCGCTCCGATGCGCCATGTTGCCCCGCCGCGGAGGACCGAAAAAAGGGAACCGAAACGGCGGCCGGCCGAACGCGGATCCCGAAATCTCTACCGTCTCCCCCGTTAAGACATCTCTCCCACTCGCCTCCAACAGCGCATGCTGCCCCGGAAAGCGTTGATCCAATCGCTTCAGTTCCGCCCCCAACGCCGTCGCGCCCCCCGCCTCCCAGGCCCTCCGTGTATCCTCCAACTGCGCATCCAAAACCTGCCGCATAAAGTTGTTCACCGGAGGATCCCGCCGGATCAGGTAGATGGAAGTCCAGACGAAAGCCACACTCGACACGACAAACAGCAGCGCCGTCGACAGTAGGATCCGGACGAAAATCGAATTCATCTACCCCTCGCTGGGCGGCGCGCTCAACTGGTAGCCCACCCCGCGCACCGTCAGAATCTTCGCGCTCATCCCCTCTAGCTTTTTGCGTATGTGGCTCATATGCACGTCAATCGCCCGGTCAAAAGCCGTCGCGTCCCGCTGGTACAGCCGCTGCGCTAACTCATCCCGCGAAACCACCCGCCCCGCCCCCGCATGCAGCACTTCCAAGATTTCAAACTCCACCGACGTCAAATCCAATCGGTTGCCATCCGCCATGATCGTCCGCGTCCCCGGATCCACCCGCAATCCGTATTGTTCGACCGGCCCGCTCTGCACCCCACTTCGCCGGAGAATCGCCCGCACCCGCGCCAGCAACTCCATCGGCTCAAACGGCTTCGGAAGGTAGTCGTCAGCCCCGCCCTCCAATCCCCGAATCCGGCTCGACGATTCCAACCGCGCCGTTAGCATTAACACCGGTACCTGACTCTTCTTCCGCAGCCGCTCCAGCACCGCAAAACCGTCCAGCCGCGGCATCATCACGTCCAACAGCACCAGATCGTACCGCCGTTCCGCGAGCTTTGCTAGGCCACTCTCCCCGTCATGGCACAGCTCCAACATCACGCCCTGCGTCGCGAAAAACTCCGCCATCAGCATCCCCAATTCGATGTCGTCGTCCACCATCAACAGGGTAGGATTCATTCGTCTAGCGCCCAGCCCGGGCCGGTGCGGTCAACTGCGGAATCATCGCGTACAAAATATCGGCTTTCTTCTTCTGCCCATCGTTCAACATCGCCAGCGCTTCGCCAAAAATCTTTGCCTCCGCCGCCACCAGTTCCCCCTGTACCCCGCCGAACGCCTGGAAAAGCTTCGTCGCATCGCCCCCTGCCTTGACTGTATTCCGAATCAACACCCGAGCCTTATTCAAATCCTGGTGCATCGGCAATACCGTCTCCTTGCCCTTATCCAGAACGCCTTTGAACTGCTTCTTCTGGTCTTTTTTCAAATCAAGCTGATCGCAGACGGTCTCGAACAACATCCTCTCGCGGTCGGCCGGGCTCATTGGGCCGCGCATCCCGCCCCCTTCGCCCATCCCGCCCCCACCGCCGCCGCGGCCGCCACCTCCACCGCCGCCACCCGGGCCCTGCGCCAGGGCCAAGCCAAAAATCAGAAGTGCAGTCGCAATCGTTCTCATGGCTTCCAAGATACTGCTACGCCGCCCCGCTGCATAGCTCCCCTTTGCAAAGAATTGTGAATAGGATCCGACCCTATGGGGATTTCTCCGTTGTCGTGCGCGACAGGGAGTCCGCCGCCGACTTCGTACAGATCCACTCCGACGCCCTCTATTCGCTACGTCCGCTCCCGCCTCCAACCCCTTTCGAGTTCGTTGACGACATCGTGCAAGAAGTCTTCCTAACCGCCTGGAAGTCCCTCCCCCGCTACCGCGGCGAGGCATCACTCCGCTCCTGGCTCCTCCGCATAGCCCGCCATTCAAGTAGAAGACCACTACCGCGAACGACGCCGCAATATTCCCCTTACCGGCGAAGCCGAAGATACCCCGCCCTCGTTGGCCCCGACATGGACGCCACCCTCGACCAAGCTCGGGCCAGCAGGCCGCGGGCAAAACCCTCATCGCTTTGCCTGAATTTACCGGCTCGTCCTCCTTTGGCGTTACTGGAAGCATCGTTCCGCCGAAGAGACGGTGGAGCGAACCGGCAGAACCCCGAAAGCAATCGAACGCCTCCTGGCCCGAGCCCGCCAGGAATTCCGCGCTCTCTGGCTCTCCCCTCCCAGAAATGAAGGTCTCCGGTGCCTTGAGCTTGGATCCAGCGATAACGAATTTTTGCGAGACATCGGTTTTGGCCCCAACACAGGGCGGGGAAAGCGGGGCGATGCCACGCGCGTCAAGCAACAGACACGCCGCGCCGATATCAGAGACGAATCTCTAGACGTCTGTGCCGATTGCCGGACGATTTACCACGCCGACTACCTTGGGTTCTGGTGAGAGCCACACGAGTTCGTATGCTTCGACTATTCCAATAAGCGCTCACCTCCTCCCAAACCTCTTAGGGCAGCAACGACGCGGTTGCGCTGACCGCGCCTCGCTCCCATTGCGCTTCACGTTTCGCAACCTTGCTTCTGCACTCTTCAAAGAACCACACCGGATCCGTAGACCCGGATGGCCCTCAAGTCAGGCGGAATTCCGGGATCCTCATGACTCCCGGGAGCACTCTCTTAAATCCATTCTGGATCTGCCACATCTTGGTAGTGAAGGTTCTACGCCGGGGATCCCCCATGATCTTCACCTGCTCCTCGTGGCTTCCGGACGAGATATCGATGTCTGGATACCAGTTATCGATCATGTCGTAGTAGTTGCGGATCGCAACGATGTTCCTTGCGGGCAGTACGGCCTTGGGATCCCTAGAATCCGAGAACGATCGCGTGAAGTGGGTAAAGATATAGTTGCAACCGGACTCGCTGATGCCTTCGGGCTTGATGTCCGTGATCAGCAACTCGGTGAGCCCCAGCTCAAACGGGTTGCTCTGGCGATGCATTTTCAGTCTCACAAACCGGAAAACCGACAGGCGCACCAGGATGTAAGTGAAAATATAGCGGATATCTTTCGATTTTTCGGCAACGAGGGCCGGTAGTCTGTCCCACTGGATCGATTTGAAGAAGGGTTCCGTCGCCTTCACCTTCTGCATGGATGTGAACACTTCCCAGAGCCTCTGCACGAGCGCCTTCTGAGAATAGAGTTGGTCCAAGATGGAGTTTATGGTGGTCATCATGCCCATAGCACCGTTGTTATAGGAGGTTTGCACCCCCGAGGCCGCGGTTTCTGCCGCCCGCTGGAGCGACGCATCCACGAGCTTCTGGTAACGGCTGACCTCCTCGACTTTTTCCTTCATCTTTTTGGCTCCCTCGATCATGTGGTTGACGAAGGAGAACAAGGCCCCGCCTTCCGGGAGGGCCAATCCCAGCGCGGCTTCGAGCACCATCCCTCCCAGCGATTCGCCTGCCGGGATCGGTTTGTCCGTGGCGCCCAAAATTGTATTGAGATCGGTCTTGGCCTCACCGAGCAATTTGATGAGATCATCGTAGTTAAACAGCAGACGCTTGAAGTACGTGTCGATTTGTTGTGACGTTGGAATCATTTGTGCTTGCCTCCATAAAAAATGCTTACTAACAGCATCTTGTAGTTCGACCACTTGCCTAATCCAGGCAACGAGCAGCGCCAAATAACCAGAACCCGCGGAAGCAAAAGAACTCCCAAGAGTAGTGGCGTAAAGGATAGTCAAAGATAAACCCCCGCGACGATCGCGTTGTGCTCTGTCCCTCGGTTGTATAGATGTCATCCTTCATTGGAGTCGGGGTGGCCGCCCACCTAGATCTTATATCTTATTTCTGCGGATTGATTCGGTAACTCCCCCCGGGGAGGCCAAAATCGCAAGCCGCACCTTGGGTGACACCTCTTTACCTCGGGTGGCTTCCACCATGCTGCCTAGCGCAGGGTGGCGGGAGGATAGCCCAAAGTTCTCTCTTCCGAACTTCCACGCTGGTAAGCCCAGCTTGACTAATCCGGAGCCCGGCTTGTTGGACAATCTCGGCTCAAGCGAGTTGCGCAGCAAGCCACGTCTTGGCGAAATCCCAATCCCGCTTCACCGGGGCCAATGAGATGCCAAGCACTTCCGCTGCAGGCGCTGACTCAAGTATTGGAACAGAAGCCTACGCAAAGGGCTGGACTACCCGGAAGAGACTCAAATCCCGCCCTCGATCAAATCTTCCGGATCATGAGTTGTCGCCGGGGTTGCAGCGGCCGCATCTCGCCCTTGAGGACCGAATCGGCCACCGTGAAATGGTACCGCCCGAGTACGTTGAAATGTCGGCTCCGCAGTGGAGACATCCTTGCACCTCCCCCTCCGAACGGAGTTGAGGCAATTCAAATTGCGGGGTTCCGCCTCCCGACGGAATCACCGCGCGCTCTACAACGTTCACCAACTCCCGCAAATTGCCAGCCCATTGAGACCGACATCCCTTCTCCTCTTCCCGCTGGTGAGTCGCTGCTACAACCCCGCCTACGACGATCCCGGCACTCTCAAGGGCGACCTCATCAAAGGAAACGTGATTCGCGCCTTTCCCACCTAAATCCAGATCAACGGCCGTGCCGACCGTAATGTCATCGACGGCAACACCCTCATCTATCGCGTCGCCGGCCTCGAAAGCCCCAACGCGACAAACATCTCGATGAACAACCGCACCACTCAAATCCAGTAGTTCACTTCGGTGCCCTGCCCCGTGAGGCTATACGACTTACCCGGCAGGGCGACTTTTAGGGTTTCATCACCACCGGCTTCTGATCGCCGATTCCCAGCTTTTCCACCCGCCGCGTCTTCATGTTGTACGAATCCCCCGCCGATAGAACGAAGTACGATTTCTCCCAAGGCTCATGCATCCGCGTCGCGTCGTGAATCGTCACCTTCCACTTGCCCATCACCTCAAAGCGATCTCCCGTCACGACGATCGCCGTCGCTTCCGAAAGCCCAATGCCAATGAATTCCGGCATCTTCTTCATCACCGGAGTCAGATCATCCCAACGGTTCCGCGTATTCAAATGCTGATCAATCGCGGACTTGCGTAAAAACCCAAATGCCTTCTGATGATCGGGCTCCGGAGACATCATGATGTTCGGTCCCGCTATCGCCCCGCGCACGAGATAATCGCCCTGAATCGTCGCGCCCGCCGACGATCCACCGATCACCCCGCCCCGCTCCAGCACCTTGTGAAACTCGCGATAAGTCAGCGTGTTCGCATACGAGTCGACGATGTTCCACTGGCGTCCGCCGTTGAACCACACGCCGCTCGCGTCGCGCAGAGTCTTCGCGAACTCTTCCGTATCGGCCACTTTCGGATCATGCGTGTGCAACATGTGAACATTGGTACACCCGAGCTTTTTCCACGAGGCCAGAATCTGTGCTTCTTTGAAAATCTGGATCGTGCCATCGGCATTGCGATTGCCTCCGGCCGTGGGAACGATGATGATTTTGGCCGAGAGTCCGCCCGCCTTGTTGATGAAGGTCTCGGCGATGCCTGTGCCGGTGTGGTTGCCTCCGCCGACGATGACGAGGGTGCCCTTGGCGGGGCCGTACTCCGGAACCTCTTGGGCGAGGGCAAGCGTGAAGGAAGCAAGGGAGAGGATTAGTAGCCGCAGCATTTGCATAGCTTCGCACAGTACCAAGACTCTTGATATAAAAGAGAGTACGCTCCCCGATGCCCCCTGACTCCAAGGCCCCCCGCCGCCGCCTCCCCACCATCCGCATCGGCCATATTTCCATTACCCTCCTCCCCGGCGAAACCGTCGAGCGCGTCCAACAACTCACCGACCAAATCTGGAACCGCTGGCAACCCGCCAACATCGTCGAAAACTTCGATTGCGACATGATCATCCACGCGCTTTTTAAAATCGAACGCTACGAACGCTTCCGCGATCAGTTCATCGCCAGCGGCATCCAAAGCCAGGATCTCGACCGCGCCACGAAGTCCTACCAAGCCACCCTCCTCACCGCGGAACGCAGCCTCGGCATCGCCCGGGAAGCCCAGCCCCGCAATACCCACAACAGAGTTACCCCCGATATGCTCGCCGACATGACCCCCGAAGGTCCAATCCAGTAGGCAGCGTTGTATCCTGTTGTATGCAGGAGTTTTTCGTTGTCTCGTATTGCTGACGCTTTCTCATCTTTCTTCGGGATCCTCTTTTCCGGCTCCCTCTCGGCGGAAATCGCCAAAACTTACGGCTACATCAAACCGGTAGAAAAGAAACCGGAACCCAAAGCCGCACCCGTCGCGGTCGTTAAGTCCAGCGACGGAGCCCTCCAAATCCTCGGCCTCCTCCAGCGCGAAGCCCGCCTTATCGACTTTCTCATGGAAGATATATCGGCCTATACTGACGACCAGGTCGGTGCCGCCGTCCGTACCCTTCACGAGCAAGCCGGCAAAGCGCTCGGCCGATACGTCACCCTCAGCCCCGTCATCGACGGCGTCGAAGGCACCTACTCGGAAACCAAAGCCGCCGGACTCCTTGCCAAGAACAATGCCGCCGTCAAGTTTCTCGGCAACGTCCCCGCCCAAGGCAAGCCCCAAGGCGGCACTCTCCGTCACAAGGGCTGGCACGCCTCCAGCGTCGACCTCCCGGAAGTGAAAGCGGCCATGTCCGTCCAGATCCTAGCCCCCGCCGAAATCGAAATCGAATAGCATGAAGCCCACGCTTGGCATTGACCTCGGCACTACCAACTGTGCCGTTGCACGCGCTGAAGAATCCTCGGTCGAAGTGCTCGCCATCCCCCAACTCGTCAACCCCGGCGAGGTCCGCGCGGAGCCCCTCTACCCCTCCAGCCTCTACCTCCCCGGACCCACCGAGTTCGCCCCCGGCGCCCTCGCCCTTCCCTGGGACGACGACCCCGCCTACCTCACCGGCGAACTCGCCAAAAAACGCGGCGCGGAAAACCCTGGGCGCCTTGTCCACTCCGCCAAGTCCTGGCTCGCCGTCGCCGGCGAAATGCCCCACCTCTCCCCCCTCGAAGCCACCCGCGCCTACCTAACCCACCTCAAAGCCGCCACCCCGAACTTCGACGAACACGACGTCCTCATCACCGTCCCGGCCTCCTTTGACGCCGCCGCCCGCGACCTCACCCTCCAAGCCGCTCATCTCGCCGGCTACCCCACCCCCGTCCTCCTCGAAGAGCCTCAAGCCGCCTTCTACGCCTGGCTCGAACGCCATCCCGACTGGCGCGAACGTATCCGCCCCGGCGCTCTCATTCTCGTCGTCGACATCGGCGGCGGCACCACCGACTTCACCCTCATCCGCGTCGCCGAAGACAAAGGCGAACTCACCCTCGAACGCATTGCCGTCGGCGAACACATCCTCCTCGGTGGCGACAACATCGATCTCGCCCTCGCCCGCGCCGTCGAAGCCGAAATGCCTAAGCTCGACGCCGCCCAGCTCCACGCCCTCTGGCAGCGTTGCCGCGTCGCGAAAGAAAAACTCCTCGCCCCCGGCGCGACCCAAGCCGAGGAACCCGTCACCATCCTAGGCCGCGGCACTGGCCTCATCGCCGGCACCCTCCGAGCCACCCTCCGCCGTTCCACCCTCGAACAGATTCTCCTCGAAGGCTTTCTCCCCTTGGCCACGGCCACCGACGCCCCCTCCAAGCCCCGCCGTGCAGCCCTCCAGGAAGTCGGCCTCCCCTACGCCTCCGACCCCGCCATCACCCGCCACCTCGCCGCCTTCCTCCGCGGCCAACAGCCCACCCACGTGCTCTTCAACGGTGGCGTCCTGAACGCCCCCCTCGTCCGCGAACGTCTCCTCGCCGTCCTCAATAGCTGGCTGCCCGCCCCCGTCGAAGTCCTCTCCGGCGAAGACCTCATGCACGCCGTCGCCCGCGGCGCTGCCTACTACGGCCTCGCCCGCCAAGGCCGCGGCCTCCGCATTCGCGGCGGCGTCCCGCGGACTTACTACCTCGGCATCGAATCCGCCCTGCCCGCCGTACCCGGCCTCCCCGCGCCCATGAAGGCCCTCACTATCGTGCCTTTCGGCCTCGAAGAAGGCTCCAGCGTCGCCCTTCCCAAATACGAATTCTCCCTCCGCACCGGCGAACCCGCCGAGTTCCGCTTCTTCTCGTCCACCACCCGCCAAGCCGACAAGCCCGGCGATCTCCTCGACCCCATGGAAGTCACCCTCTCCGGTGCCCCCGCCCGTGTCTCTCTCGAAGCCCAAGTCACCGAAACCGGCATGCTCGAGATCTACTGCGTCGCCACCTCCGGAGAACGCTGGAAACTCGAATTCAACCTACGCTCATGAAAATTGGCATCGACCTCGGCACCACCAACTCAGCCCTCGCCTATTGGGACCCTTCTGACGACGATGCCGCTATCAGCGTTTTCGAAATCCCCCAGTTCACCGCCCCCGGCCGCATCGAAAAACAGCGTACCCTCCCCAGCTTCCTCTACCTCGCCGACCAGACCTATGTAGGCGCCTACGCTCGCGAACAAGGCGCCCTCACCCCCACCCGCTCCGTCCACTCCGCCAAATCCTGGCTCTCCAACTCCGAAGTCGACCGCACCGCCAAAATTCTCCCCTGGGAAGCCCAGCCCGAATCCCGCGAACTCTCCCCCGTCGACGTCTCCGCCGCCTTCCTGAAGCACATCCGCGAAGCCTGGGACGCCGCCTTCCCCGCCACCCCCCTCGCCGACCAGGACATCGTCCTCACCGTCCCCGCCTCGTTCGACGAGGAAGCCCGCGAACTCACCGTCATGGCCGCCACCGAGGCCGGCCTCCCCACCGTCACCCTCATCGAAGAGCCCGCCGCCGCCTTCTACTCCTGGATCGCCAACCACCTGACAGCCTCCCAGAAGCAGCTCTTCGACGGCCAAACCGTCCTCATCTGCGACGTCGGCGGAGGCACCAGCGACTTTACTCTAATTAAGGTCTCCCGCACCGGCGACATGGTCGAGTTCACCCGCACCGCCGTCGGCAAGCACCTCCTCCTCGGCGGCGATAACCTCGATCTCACCCTCGCCTGGCTCGTCGAAGCCAAA
>JBKJLJ010000145.1:0-3834 GCA_046597015.1 Bryobacteraceae bacterium | reverse complement strand
GCTTCCGAATGCCGCGCGATATTCGTCAACGCCTCCTGCGTAATCCGGAACAAATGGGTCTCCTCTCCCTCGGCCAGCCGCTGCCGCCAATTGGATTCGTACGTTACTAGAATCTTAGTCCGCTGCGTAAATCGCTCGCAGAGCCACCGCAGGCCCGAATCCAACCCGAAATCATCTAAAATTACTGGCCGCAGCACCTGGGAAAGCTTCCTCACATTCTCAAGCACCTCATCCACCACCCCGATGCAATCCCGGCTCTCCGGCATCCGCCCCAGCATCCGCCGCAACCCGCTGAGCGATTGTCCTAACTCATCGTGCATCTCATGCGAAAACCGCCGCGCCATCTTCTCATGCCCATCAATCATGTGCCACGAAACGTGCGCTAACTCCGCCGCATGCCACTCTAACTTCGCAAACGCTCGTTGAATCGTCCAGATAGTTAGTCCCGCCGTCCCCGCCGCTAAAAGGAAACAAACCCCCAGTACCCAGCCCAACTCATCGATCATCTCCTGCGTCTGCTTGACGATAATCGCCTCCACCTCCGCTCCCCGCTCGGATTGCACCAGGTTCTCCCGCACCAGCGCTTGGGCCGTGTCCTGAATCCGGTCCGATCCCCGATAGCCCAAGTAAGCCGCCGTCAGCACCAAACCCACCACCAGGCCGAACCCAATCACCGCAATCCGTAGCAATCGCCCCCGCGACATCGGCGGATCTAAGGTCGTGTTCGCGGCTCTCGGTTTATTCATCACTCACGATTATGGCGGTCTCCCTCGCCCGAAAGTCCATCCCCCCCGCAGGGGAGAAATCAGCCCCTCCAAGGCAGGCCCCGGCGACCATCGAACCCCTAAATCTCCCCCTTCAAGGCGAGGGCTATTTCGCCCCCCGCGGCGCAAACTCGAAGGGTGAAGCAAATCCTCCTCCTCCTTGGCCTCCTCTCCGCTGCGATCGCCAGCGCCCAAACCGTCACCTTGGATCAAGCCATTCAGGAAGCAATCTCCAAAAACCTCGACCTCGCCGCCGAAAAAGTCAACATCAGCGTCGCCGAAGCCCGAGAAATCACTGCTCGCTTGCGCCCGAATCCCGTCCTCACCGTCTCCGGACAATCTTTAAACCTCCTCGGGGCCAACTATTCCCCCGCCACCCCGCTGGGCCCCAATCAGCTCAACATCCACACCGATTTCCCCATCGAACGCGGCCACAAACGCGAAGAGCGCGTCGCCGTCGCCAAGGAAGAAAAATCGCTCGCCGAACTCGGCGTCCGCGAGGTTATGCGTCAAGTCATCGCCGGCGTCCAAGCCGCCTACGTCGACGTTCAACAAGCAAAGGAAAACCTCAAACTCGCCCAATCGAATCTTGCCAGCCTCAACGCCGTCGTCATCGCCAACGAAGCCCGCCTTCAAAGCGGTGACCTGGCGCAAGTTGAACTCGACCGGTCCCGCGTTGCCGCCCTCCAGTACCGCACCGCTGTCCTCCAAGCCGAACTCCAGCGCGATCAAGCCAAAACCCAACTCCAACAGTTGTTGGGCCGCCGCCAAAAATCTCCCGACTTCGATGTCGCCGAACCGATGCGCCGCGACGCCCTCGCGACTCCCCCCGCCGAAATCGCCCGCCTCGCCCTCACCCGCCGCCCCGACTACCTCGCCTACCAACAATCCCAGGTTCGCTCCCGCGCCGATCTCCGCCTTCAACTCGCCAATGGCAAGGTCGACTACGTCATAGGAACCGAGTTCACCCGCCAATCCGCCTGGGGCGTCTCCGGCAACTCCGTCGGCGTTTACTTCAGCATGCCCCTGCGCCTTTTCAATAAAAACCAGGGGGAAATTGCCCGAGCCCAGCGCGAAATCAACCTCTACGGAGCCCGCGTCGGTGCCACCGAAGCCGCCATTCAAACCGAAGTGGAAAAGGCCCTTCGCCAGTACACCGTCTCCCGCACCCTCCTCCTCGGCCTGGAAAACGATCTCCTCGCCAAGGCCAAAAGTGTCCGGGACGCGACCGAATACTCCTACCGCCGCGGCGAAGCCTCCCTCGTCGAATTCCTCGACGCCCAGCGAGCCTTCAACGACGCGATGCAGACCTTCAACGAAGCCAGCGCCAGCTATGCCCGCAGCCTGTATCTCATCGATACCGTCTCAGGCGCCACCCTCGGCGGCTCTTAATCCCTTTCTTCCCGAGATCAACCATGAAACCCATCTTCCTAACTCTTAGCCTCCTCACCTTGGCGGCCTGCAGTTCCACCCATCCCACCGAACCGGCCGCCAAGCCCGTCGCTGCTGCACCGCCAGGCAAGTTCTCGATCCCGGCGGACTCCCCCAAACTCGCGCAAATCCGCACCGAACTTGTCGTCGCCTCCCCGGTCCCCGTCGGCAACGTCTCCGCTCCCGGGAAGGTGGAAGCGAACTCGAACCGCACCTCCCACGTCGTCCTCCCCCTCACCGGTCACGTCACCGCGGTGCTCGTCAAAACGGGCGACTTCGTCCGCCAAGGCCAGCCCCTGCTGACCGTGGAAAGCGCCGATGCCGATGCCGCCGTCGCCGGCTTCCTGCAGGCCCAAGCCAGCGTTACGCAAGTCAAATCCGTCCTTTCCAAGGCTCAGCGGGACCTCGAACGCCAGAAGGATCTCTACGCCCACGGCGTCATCGCTCAGAAAGAGGTGTTCAACTCCGAAGCGGACACGGTCCAATCGCAAGCCGCCGTCGAACAGGCGCAAGCAGCCACCGAACAAGCCCGCCGCCGCCTCGAAATTCTCGGCATCGGCACCGGTACCTTCGGCCAGCGCGTCACCATCCACGCCCCCCTCTCCGGCAAAATCCTCGAAATGTCCGTCGTCAACGGCGAGTTCCGCAACGATCTCAGCGCCCCGCTGATGACCATAACCGATCTCAGCTCCGTCTGGGTCACCTCCGACGTCCCCGAATCCGCCATTCGCCTCGTTAAGACCGGCGAACCTATCCGCATCGAACTCGTCGCCTACCCCGGTGAAACCTTCCGTGGCCGCGTCACCCTAATCAGCGATACCGTCGATCCCCAAACCCGCACCGTCAAGGTCCGCGCCGAACTCCCCAACCCCGATGGCCGGCTAAAGCCCGAAATGTTCGGCAACATCCAACTCGCCGAGCAAACCGAATCCCGGCCCACCGTCCCCGCCTCCGCCCTCATCGCCACCGACGGCAAAGCCATCGTCTGGAAAGAAACCGCCAAAGGCGTCTTCGTTAAAGTCCCCGTCTCGACCGGCGTGCAAATCGGCGACCGCGTCGCCATCCTCTCCGGCCTTGACGCCGGCGACCGCGTCGTTATCGACGGCGTCATGTTGCTGGGAGCCAATTAGCCGTGATCGCCCAACTCCTCCGCTACGCCCTCCGCCAACGCTTCATCACCGTTTTGATCGGCCTTAGCCTCATCGGCGTCGGCCTTTGGGCTTTCGCTCAACTCAAAATCGAAGCCTACCCCGACATCTCCGATACCCAGGTCGTCGTCATCACCCAATACGATGGCCGCGCCGCCGAAGAGGTTGAACAGCAAGTCACCGTCCCCATCGAGCGCGCCCTCAACAGCGCCCCCAATGTCATCGCCCGCCGCTCCCGCACCATCTTTGGGCTCTCGGTCGTCGAACTCACTTTTGACTACGGCACCAATGACTACTTTGCCCGCCAGGTCGTCCTTGAGAAACTGCGCGACGCCAACCTCCCCGACGGCGTCACCCCCGGCCTTGGCCCTCTCTCCACCCCCATCGGAGAGCTCTATCGCTACACCCTCTCCGGCGGCGGCCTCGACTCCCGCAAGCTTCGCGAACTCCAGGATTGGATCGTCGAACCCCGCTTCCTGCAGGTTCCCGGC